>JBBQPB010000146.1:0-5845 GCA_038331435.1 Thermomicrobiales bacterium
ACGGATTGCCTGTCTGCGCCGGCTACTGGGCATCCTCAACGTCATGGTGCGCCACGAGCTGACCTGGCAGGAAACCAAGGTTGGGCAGGGGGTCTTTCTCCCCGCCCAACCTTGACACTCCAACACGGTTACTCAACTACGTCCGGGTGGTGGGACGGGGGACGAGAGGGGTAGGCATGTTGTCTCAGGCAACAACCAATCTCAACGCTCTGAGCGAACTTCCCGTACGTTCACGTTGAACCTTTGCAACAACCGCTGCTAAGGTGACAACGGTGTTTCGCACCCACCATCTCGAGTTCCTTCGTGCATCCCGCACGGCTCCGGCCGTGGCACGAGATCGAGTCTCCGCGGTTGGTGTGCGAGGGCTGACTGGTTCGAGAGCAGGGCTGGCTGCTGCGTTGGGGAACGCATGGCCGGCGGATGGCGCCTATCCGCAAAGGGTTGTCGTTCCGCATTCCTGTTCCCGAGACGCTGTCTTCTCGCATCCTTGGGCAACCCCTGCCCATCGTCCGCATGCGGGATAAACGACTCGAGACCCGCAGCTCGGGGGTCCGCTGTCAGGAGGGAAGGGTTACGTGTTGATGGCATTCCCATCACGCGTGGCGACAAGGCTCGGATCTCGCTCGCTTGCAGGCGCAGCGGTCCTTTCAGTCGTTCTCGCATTTATTCCAACTATCACCGTGGCGCAGTCCACCGGTGTGGGCGCGTATTTGGGGTATGACGCCCCGGCGCTGGCATCCGGCAGCTATGCTCGGGTTGCAACCGATGACGGTGGGGGACTCATTCTCCGCGCCGGTCCCGGCCAAGACTCCGAGCTCATCGACACGCTCGCCAATGGCGCTGTGGTCCAGATCTTCGAAGGCCCATCATACGACGATGACGGCAACGGCTGGTTCCTGGTGACCGACGGCGCCACTACCGCGTACGCCTTTGGCGGTTTTCTCACGGGCGACGATTCGCTGGGCGTCGCCAGCTCCAGTACGTCTTCCGCATCTTCCGGCTACCTCGGGTATGACACGCCGTCATTCACGATGGGGCAATTGGTCACGGTCGTTACCGACGACGGACAGGGGTTGCGCATTCGCACCGGTCCGAGCACCGGGGGCGAGAAGATCGCCACCCTGGGCGATGGCGACGTGGTCACCATCGTTGACGGTCCGATCTACGACGGGTCCAGTAACGGCTGGTATCTGATCACCGATGGTTCCTTTCAGGGATACGGGTTTGCCGGGTTCCTGACCTCCGCCGGTACCACCACCGCATCTAGCGCTACCACCTCGGGAACAGCTTCGGCAGGGAACCTGGGCTACGAGACGCCAAGCTTCAGTGCCGGCGCGACCGCAACAGTGCAAACCGACGATGGCGGCGGTCTGAACATCCGCTCCGGCCCAAGTGTCGACAGCGAAGCCGTGCTCTCGGTGGCCGATGGCGGCTCGGTGACCATCATCAATGGTCCCTATTTCGATGACGCGCAGAACGGCTGGTATGCCGTTTCCAGCGGCGATGTTTCCGGATTCGTCTACGCTGGGTATCTGGCAGGCGGATCGGGCACGGCCAGCATTGCGTCGTCCGCTCCGAATGGCGCGACCTCGTCTGGCTATCTCGGATATGACACACCCAGCTTCAGCACGGGACAGCAGGTCCAGGTCTTGACTGATGACGGAGGCGGCCTGCGGGTGCGCGCCGAAGCGGCCACCAACGGCAAGCAATTGGCAACCCTGGGCGATGGTGACATCGTGACCGTTGTCGGCGGCCCTTTTTACGACGCCGCCAGCAATGGCTGGTATCTGATCAGTGATGGCGCGATGGAGGGTTATGCCTTCGCCGGCTTTCTGACGACCAATGGCGCGCTCGCCTCGAGCTCGAGTGCCAGCGCATCGACGACCACGCCGCGCGGCGAGTCGCGATTCGCCGCGGGCGACAATGTGCGTGCCACCGAACCGGTCAATCTCCGGTCTGGGGCGTCGATTGCCAGCTCGCGAAATGGCGCCTTGAACACAAGCCTCACGGTGGATGTGATCGACGGCCCGTTCTACGATGCCGATGGCGACGACTGGTACTACGTCGAGGGCGATGGTCTGGCCGGATTCGCGATGGGCGATTTCCTCGAGCTGGCCACCGCAGCGGCGAATTCCAATGCCGCCAGCGCGAAGATGTTCGTCTATCCGGTCAAAGGCTACACCTTTACCCAGGCGTTCGGGTGCTCGCCATACGCCTTCGAGCCGTACAACTCTAATCTTGGATGCAACTTCCACAACGGTGTCGATCTGGCGGCAGCCTCCTACACGCCGATCACGGCCGCTGCTGCCGGGAAGGTGACGGCGGCCGGTTGGTGCGATTGCGGACTCGGCTATTACGTGACCATCGATCACGGCAATGGTTTCAAGACGACCTATGGGCACATGGCCGAGCAGCCGTATGTGGCGGTGGGTCAGAGCGTGGCGCAGGGTGAAACGATCGGACCGATGGGGAGCACGGGGCTTTCGACCGGACCGCATGTCCACTTCGTCATCGAGCAGAACGGCGTGGACATCGATCCATTAACCGTGCTCTAACGCGCACCGATCTTTCGACAACTCCTAGCGACAGGGGCGCCTCCCGCAGGTGCCCCTGTCGCATTTTTTGCGTGCGGTGCGATTGAGGGGAGGTCTAAAGAGGCTTCCCAAGATTGAAGTCATGGACTGATACCCTTTGCGGCGATCGATTGTTTCCCCACTCGGCACGGGTGCAATGCACTGCGCCGGCACAAGGCCGTATGCTCCGGGATCGGAGTTGCGGCCTATGCTACGTGCGTGGACCTGTTGGACGGGGACCGCTCCAGTGGAGAGTGGTTCGAGCATTAAGGGGGGAATGGACGCGTGAAAACCGAGGTTCTGTATCAACCGGCATTTGCGACGTGTACGGTTTCGCTCGACAGCGGCGAACAGCTGCGCGCCGAAGGCGGGGCGATGGTGGCGATGCGCGATGTGAAGGTGGAAACCGGCGCTACCGGCGGCCTTTTCAAATCGCTCAAGCGCTCCATTCTCGGTGGCGAATCGTTCTTCCAGAACACCTTTACCGCTCAATCCAATAACGCCATGGTCATGCTTGCCCCTGCGCTTACCGGCGATGTCATGGTGCGTGAGCTCAACAATGAAGATCTGATCGTGCAGTCGGGCGCTTATCTTGGGTCGAGTATGGGAATCAACGTCTCGACCGACTGGGGTGGCGCGCGCACCTTCTTCGGCGGCGAAGGACTTTTCATGTTGCGTTGTTCGGGATCGGGCACGCTGATCGTCGGAGCGTACGGGGCGATTCACCAGGAGACGCTGGGGGCCGGCGAAACCTTCGTCGTCGATAGTGGGCATGTGGTCGCGTTCCAGGAGGGTATGACCTACGAGCTGAAGAAGTTCGGCAACTGGAAATCGACCTTCCTCGGCGGCGAGGGCGTGGTCATCACGTTCACTGGGCCGGGACAGCTTTACATGCAGACCCGGAGCCAGGAAGCCTTCCTCGGCTGGCTGGTGCCGCAACTGCCGACCCGTCAGGGGGACACGAACTAGTCCGCTGGTGCCACTCGCAGGTGAGGCCGCCCGTGAGCCTGTCTTATGGATGGGGCTATGGAGTGGCCGACCTGCCCGAACGGGGGACCGGGTCTACCCCGGATGACTGGCGTTGGAGCCTGCCAGATGCGGTACCGTCGATATCGACGCGCAGAGGAGACCGCATTGGAACGCTTTTACTGGTTACGAGAATCTCAACTTGCTGGCAGTAGCCGACCGGGAGGACGGCGGGATTATCGGTTGCCGTCCGATCTGGATGAGCTGCAGGGTTACGGCATCGGCGCGATCGTTTCATTGACGGAGACGCCGCTGGACGAATCTGCCATTCAGGAGATGGGCATCGTCTACACGCATATCCCCATCATTGACATGACTGCGCCGAACCCGACTCAGATGTTCGACGCGCTGGATGCGATCGATCTGGCGCATGGGGAGCATCGGGCGGTCGTCGTGCATTGCCTGGCCGGGCAGGGACGCACCGGCACCATTCTGGCCGCCTGGCTGATTCGACAGGGATCGACGACGGACGATGCGCTTGCCGAGATCCGGGTGGTTTGTCCGCAGGCAGTGGAGAACGACGCGCAGATCGCGTGTTTGCGGGGGTTCGAGCGGGATCGCGCTTGGGTGGTGTGACAAGCCTCCAGTTTCCAGCGAAGGTGAGCCCTGTCGATTCGTCTCTCGCCTATCCGACCATGATGGGTATGAGTCGAAACGCTGAGGGGGAACGCAATGGGACGTATCGAGATCGATCTCTACACCACGTTGGACCTGGTCGCCCAAGCGCCGGGCGACCCGGAGGACGGGTTCGAATTTGGGGGATGGCAGGCCCCATTCGTGGGCGATGACGGTGGTGAGGAGATCATGGCGCGCATGGCCACAATGGACGCGCTTTTGCTGGGACGCAAAACCTATGATGCGTTCGCTGCATTCTGGCCGCTCATGGCGGATGACTTCGCCGAAGGGGTTGCAGGCAAATTCAACCATATGCCGAAATATGTCGCGTCGCGCGGACCGCTGGATCTGACGTGGGAGGGTTCGACGCAGATCGGCCCGGATATTGCGACCGCGGTGCGAGAGCTTCGAGATCGGCACGAGAGCGTCCATGTCATTGGCAGCCTGGAATTCGTGCAGACGTTGCTCGCGGAGCAGTTGTTCGATCGGCTGAACCTCTTCGTGCATCCGATCGTGCTTGGATCTGGCAAGAAGGTGTTTGGCAGCGGAACGATTCCGTCGAATCTCACGCTTGCCAAACCTGCTGTCAGCACGTCGATGGGAGCTGTGTTGCTCCGCTACGATCTCGCAGAAGGTGTGCCGGCCACGGGCGACATGACCAAAGCCGATTTCGGCCTCGATCCCACCGCCTAGCATCCGTTCGAATCATCCCCTAGCTGGTGTGCGCCCGATCGAATAGCTGTCGTAGTGGCGGGACCTGTGCCCGCCAGCGGCCGCAGGCCGCCATTGCGTTGCCGACAGCCAGATTGCCGGTTCGGAGGATGGTTGTTTGGTGAGTCCGTTATCGAGCTTCGCCCGATTAGCGGCACCTGTGGCCGCCACTACGGTGCCGTTGCAGAGACCACAGGTGCCGCCACTACGACGGGGGGGGGTTACTTGAGGCCGCTGAGGGCGACGCCTTCGACCAGGCGTTTCTGGAAGAAGAGGAAGGCGATCAGCAGCGGGAAGGTGGCCATGTTGGCAGCAGCCAGCAGGACGGCGGTATTGGTGAAGAACTGGCCCTGGAAGAGCGCGATGCCCACCGGAAGGACGCGCATATCCGTCGAGCTGGTGACGGTCAGTGCCCAGAGAAACTCGTTCCAGGAAGCAAGGAGCGAGAGGAAGGCAAAGGCCGCCAATGCCGGTTGCGCCAGCGGCAGATAGATATCTTTGAAGACCTGGAACGGATTGGCGCCTTCCAGGGTGGCGGCTTCGAAGAAGTCGCGCGGAATGCCCATCATGTACTGCCGGAGCATGAAGACCCCGAAGGAACTGAAGATCAACGGGATGATGAGGCCCTGATAGGAATCGAGCCAGCCGAACTCGCGCATGATCACAAAACGGGGCACGATCAAAACCTGGTCGGGCACCATCAAGCCGGCGAGCAAGATGAAGAAGATGATGTCGCGGCCGGGGAAGCGGAGCTGGGCGAAGGCGAACGCGGCGACGGCCGCCAGCGACACCTGACCGACGGTGCGCGCGATGGTAACGACGATCGAGTTGAAATAGAACCGCAGGAATGGGACGGAATCGAAGACGTCGCGATAGTTCTGCCAGCGGATCTCGCTCGGTATGAGGCTCGGTTTGACCTG
>JBBQPB010000147.1:0-5814 GCA_038331435.1 Thermomicrobiales bacterium
TCGTGTGCAGGACGTGGAAACATTCCTCGAAAAGCAAAGCGGAACGGCGCTCGACAGCGCCGCGCGCGATCAATTGCACCGCTGGGCAGAAACGCTTGGGCGAGTCTGGCTGGCGCCCGCGATGATCGTGCAGGCGGAGCAAGATGAGGAAACGAGCGCGTTGCGCTCGACCCTTGTGCAAGCGGGCCTGAAGGTCACGCCGATTGGTGCAACCTTTCTGGTGGAAGGCGATATCGGGATGAGCGCAATCTGGTTGGAGAACAAGGTTGCCGCGACATTACGTGATGCTGGAAAGAGTCCCCAGTTGCAAATATCGCCCCAGGCGCTTGCAAGCGATGAGGACGCCGGGAACATCGACCGATCCGGCTAGCCGAACCGGCGATCTGGCGAGGAGCGCTCCAACTCTGTAGCTACGGGGCGCAGCCGAGTCAGACAACGATCGAGCTCATCCATTTCTTCGGAGCTGAATGCGCTTAGCGCGGTCGCCATCTCCTGTTGCAGGAGATTCGACACCGATTCGGCTGCGGCGCGGCCTTCGTCGGTAAGCGCCAGCAGCACCCGGCGACGATCGTCAGTGCTGTTGATCCGGCGAACGTAGCCTCGCTTCTCCAGCCGGTCGATCAATCCGGTGACAACTGCCGGTGTCACCATGAGCCGGCGGGCCACATCACCCAGGGATGTCTTTTCGCTTTCGATCATCGTCAGCGCGGAAAGCTGGCGCAAACTCAACCGGTTTTCCCCGGCGGCTCGCGAGACGCTGGCCTCGGCCCAACGATTCAGGCGGGGAACGATATCGAGCAGCGAGAGTGTGACGTTGTCTGCAACAGTTTGGGCTGTCTTCGGCATCGAGCGGATACTCCTGAAGATGTTCTAGCGTTGCCAGTCGATCGGGGCATATTGCGGCTGTCTTGACGAAATCATCGCCACCGAGCCGCCCACTCCGTTGAGGGCATTGCTCACCATTAGATTGTACCGGAGGCAACGTAAGCCGTTATCTTTGCATCATATTGGAGCCGGAATCCGTGCACCGCAGCGTAAACTTGCTTGAGAGAATTCGGCAGCTCGGGAGCATCGTGGGAATCAAATGCGCAATATGTCACTCAGGCGGTGGATTTCCAACCTCCTTTTCATCGTAGCGGCGGTGCTCTTCGCGTATGTCGCGTTCGCCTGGTATCAGGAGCGCAACGACGAATCGCCTCAGATTCCCACCCCGCAAAGCGAGCCGGGCCACGCCGAGCTCAAGAATGTGCACGACGCGATTGCATCCCAGGGGGCAACGGTCGAATACGGCCGGCAGACGGTGCGGGTCGAGGGACTGACACCGGTTGGGCAGCAGCTCATGGTCGAAGGAGTCCCCGTCTACGTGTTCATCTTCGAGAGCACTGATGTCCGCACCGAACAAGCCAGCGGGATTTCCCTCGATACCATCGAGGTCAAGACGCCCTCGGGTGCCGATGCCGCCACCGGTGGCCTCGCCGTCTCCGAGGGGAGCAACGTGCTGGTGATCTCCGATGGCGCGGCTGAAGATATCCAGGCGAAGGTCGACGCGGGAGTGCAGAGCCTCCCTTGACGGACGAACAACAACCGGCAACCACGCCGCCGACAACCGATACCGAGGAGCTCGACCCATTCGAGCACGGACGGGTGGGGTATGGAACCTATGCCAAATACACCCCCGCCCTGCTAGCACTGGGGATCGTGCTGGTCATCGCCTATATCGGCTGGCAGCAATGGCAACCAGACGCTGATCTACCGCGCGCTGGGGTGTTGATCGATCAACCTGCTCCTGACTGGAGCCTCGCATTGCTCGACGGATCGACCGTTACTGCCGCCGACCTGGCTGACCGTGCGGTGGTGCTCAACTTCTGGGCATCCTGGTGCGCACCGTGCGAAGTCGAAATGCCGGAGCTGGAACGCCTCAACACCGACCTCGCTGCCGAAGGCGTTCCCGCGACCATCATCGGGGTGGGCGTCAAGCGCGACAACAACGACAACGCGCTCTCCATGGTCGACCGGCTGGGAATCACCTACCCCATCGGGCGCGACACTGGCGGCGAGAGCGACACGATCGGGCCGGTCACGCAAGCGTTCGGTGTCGACACCTATCCGGCCACCGTCTTTATTCGGCCCGACGGCACGGTCTCCGCGATCGTCTTCGGCCCCCTCACCGAAGACTCCGCACGCTCCTATATCGACGCCGCGCTCGCGGAATGAGACCCGAGTCTCTCGTCGATGGGAGCTGGAGGCATACCTGCCCCCTCGTGCCCCAAGCCCGGTTTCGCCGCAAACCAAAACAACAGGACGGCGAAATCGCCGTCCTGTGTCGCGTGAAACCTGGTGTATCGGTGGAGATCTACCCCGCCATTGCCGCCTGTGGAATCTTGACCTGGGTCAACCAGTGTGAATACTGCGGCAGCTTTCCGCGCACCATGTCGAAGTAGAGCGTGCGGAGCTGCTGAGTGATAGGGCCAATCTTGCCGTTGCCGATGATTCGACCGTCGATCGCTTCGATCCAGGCGACTTGCACGCCGGTGCCGCAGAAGAACGCTTCGTCGGCCAGATAAAGCTCGGTGCGGTCGATTTCGCGCACTTCAACGTCGATCCCGGAATTCTTGGCCATCTTCATTAGTGAGCGGCGGGTCATGCCTTCCAGGATGTCGCTGGAAAAGGGCGCGGTGATCAGCTTGTCGTGCCGAACGATGAAGAGATTACAGCCGGTTCCTTCGGCGATCTTGCCGGCGGTGTTCATCATGATCGCTTCGTCGGCGCCGTTCTCGGAGGCTTCGTCTTTGGCCAGCGCGGAATTCACATAAGCTCCGGTCAGCTTGCCACGACTCGGAATAGCCGCATCCGGAATACGCACCCAGGATGAAACGACCGCCTTCTGGCCACGTTCGAGCGACAGGTAGTCGCCCATCGGCATCTGGTAGACCGCCAGCTCATCCCCGATCCCGCGCAGGCGCGGCGTGAGCTGCACCGCCGGCTTGTAGATGAAGGGACGAATATAGATATCGCCGCTGGGCGCGTTCTTCTCGGTCAGGTCGCAAATGATGCGCACCACATCGTCCTTGCCATAGGGAAGTTCGGCGCGCAACAGCTTGCCGGAATTGAGCAAACGCTCAGCGTGGTCTGGCAGGCGCACGATGTTGATCGTCGAGCCGTCGACGTCCAGGTACCCGCGAATACCGGCAAAGGCGCCGGTGCCATATTGCAGGGCGTGCGTGCCGATGCTGACATTCGCCTCGGAAAAGGGAACGATCTCCCCTTTGAAAAAGGCGTAATCGAGGATCTTTGCGTCCATGGAAATCCCTCTCGGCACGATTCCTTCGGCTGGCACGTGTGGGGTCGAAGGAGCGGATGGAAAACTCGCGGCTATTGTCCCATATGGAAAGTGACCGCGACTCCGATGTACCCCTAGTTGGGGGCAGCGCGTCTACTCATGCAAGGAGTGCTTGCGTTGGTCCATCAAGGAGAGTCAACCGACAACCAGAATGAGACGTTTGACGCGTTCTACCGGGAGAACGTCAACGATGTCTACCGCTATTGCTTCTACCGGTTGGGCTCGCGGGAAGCGGCCGAGGATGCCACCAGCGAGATCTTCGCCAAGACGCTGATCGCGTTCGACACCTTCCGCGGTCAGGGATCACGCCGCAGTTGGCTCTTCTCGATCGCGCACAACACTGTCATCGACCTGCACCGGCGCAGACGTCCGACGGTGCCGCTGGATGACCTGGGCGAGATCGAAGACGGTGGCGAAAGCCCCGAATCGCTCGCGCTAAGCTCGACTGAACAGGACGAAGTCCGCATGATGCTTCGGCAGCTTCCCGACAACCAGCGCCAGATTCTCGAGCTCCGGCTCGCCGGACTTACCGGCGCGGAGATCGCGGGCATTCTTGGCCGCACACACGCTTCAGTAAAGATCGCCCAAGTGCGGGCATATCGAACCCTGCGCACGCTGCTCGCGCAGCGTGGCGTACTCGACCCTAAAGAGAGAGTCGTCCATGGAACCGACTGACGCCATAGATATCGATGGATTCGACCACTGGCTCGATCTGCTGGCCCAGGGGATCACAAGCCCCGTGCCATCGGATGCAAGCCACCTCGCTCAGGCAGCAACTTGGCTGCACCAGAAAGGACAGCGCACTATGGTTTCCTCATCATTCGATCGAAAGCTCGTCGGGCAACTTCGGCCCGCAAACGCGGACAGCGCCAGTTCTTCCGCGCCACCTGACGCGGTCTTCCCGCCCCGCTTACGTGCATCGAGACGCGCTACGCTGAGTCCCTGGCGCCGGGCACTCCTGGCCGCCGCGTTCCTACTGCTCGCGATTCCGATGATGATCCTGGCCGTTCGATCATTCGGCAGCGGCGGATCAGACGATCCCACGATCACAGCTCCCATGAATGGCCTCGCGCAAGTTGGAACGCCGGTGCCTTGTTCCATCCAACAGCCAACGACGCTCGAAATCGTCGGCACCCCTGAGCATGAGGCGATTCTCTTTGCAACCGGCAACGATTTTTACCCCAATATTCCGGGTGCGGGTGGGCCTGTCCTCTTCGAGAACGAATTGCCGACTGGGCCACCGATTCCTTCCGACGATCTTCCGGAAATTCAACATATGCTTGCTTCGCTCGCGATGTGTCTTTACGACCGAAACTATGCCAGCATTGATGCATTCCTCTCAGATGACATGTTCCGCCGCGACGGTGCGAATCGCGACGGAGGAGTCCTAGCCACGCCTATTCCCGCGACCGACGGCCGGGCAACGCCCATCGATCTCCGAGACTATCTGATGGAACCAGTCACTCCTGTCATTGTTTCTCATAACGTTCTCGCAGATGGTCGATATGGCGTGCTCCTCGACCAGGATCTGACGGGATTCGGCCTCAAGCAATATTTCATTCTTGTCAATTCCGATCGCGGGTGGCTAATCGACGAGTCGATCTACGTGTCGTCCCGAGTCGACCCATCGCCTGAAGCGGCATCGCTTACATTCGCCATCAATGCCATCGATCTCCAGTTTCTACCGTCGCGCATCGAAATTCCGGCGGATGTCAACGTCACGGTCATCGTGACAAACGATGGGATGGCACGGAAAACCTTCGTCGTCCCTGAGCTCGGAGTCCGCGAAGAGCTCCCTGTTGGAGAGTCGATTTCAGTCGTCGTCAACGCCCCGAAGGGCGTCTATGAGTTCTACAGCGACGTCCCGGGACAGCGAGCGGCTGGAATGAGCGGGTTCATCATCGTGTTGCCTCAGAACTAACTCGTCCCCCGGAGTTCCGTTGTTGCGGACCTCTGTGTCCGCTCTAACAGATGGCGGCGCCTGACCCAGATTGGCAGACACGGAGGTCTGCAACTACGACGCGAAAGGGCCGGTCTTAGAGCGATGCGAGCCAGGTGATTGCTGCGCGAGTTTGCAGGAGGCGGAGATCGAGCACCTGACGCGCGAAATCGTTGGTGGGAGCGGATGACGCCGCAAGGCGGGATTCGAGACCGGATTGCATTTCGCGGCTCTTGTCGAGCTGGCCTCGGATGAGCTCGGTAGCAAGGCCAGGGTCGAGCAATTTGGCGAAATAGAGCTTGACCAGAAACTCGAGACGAATCTCGCGGGTATGCCCTACTGGTTCGCGCAACCAGCGCAGCAGCTCGCTGGTGCCTTCGTCGGTCAGGGTATAGACCTGGCGGGGCGGCCGGGTGCCTTGTGGCTCGATATCGACGGTGACCCAACCGGTACGCGACAGCTTCTTGAGATGGTGATAGAGCATCCCCGGTTCGAGCTTCAGCACATCGCCAAGCGCCTGATCGTCACCAAAGTG
>JBBQPB010000148.1:0-5777 GCA_038331435.1 Thermomicrobiales bacterium
GGGAGTCTTCGACGCGCGGGGAAACATGATCGCCCAGGCGGTCACCGGCACGCCGGGGCACATCAACGCGATGGCCACCTGTATCCACCACTTTCTCGCGGCCTACCCCGCAGAAAGCCTGCGACCGGGTGATGTTCTGATAACCAACGATCCGCAGAAGACGTCTGGACACCTGCACGATTTCACGGTGATCACCCCGGTATTTCTGGATGGGCAGCTGGTCGGGTTTTTCGGAAACACCTGCCATGTGCTGGACATTGGCGGTATCGGGCTCTCTACCGACGCTCGCTCGATTTTCGAAGAAGGGCTATTCGTTCCGATAACCAAGCTTTTTGCACAGGGTCGACTGAACGACGAACTGATCAAGATCCTCACGCACAACGTCCGAACGCCAGAACCAGTCCTCGGCGACATTTATGCCCAGGCAGCCGGCAATGATGTCGGCGCGGAGCGGCTGGTCGAATTCATGCACGAGTTCGGCCTCGATTCTCTCGAAGAGCTGGCGGACGAGATCATCGACCGCTCGGAGCAAGCAATGCGCCGCGCGATCTCCGAGCTCCCGGATGGCATCTACCGCAATGAGGTCTGGTCGGATGGATACGAGAGCCCTGTCAAACTCGCAGTGGCCATCGAAAAGCTTGGCGATCGCATGCATGTCGATTGGGCTGGTAGTTCACCCGAGAGCGAGCGCGGCATCAACGTTGTGCTCAACTACACTCATGCCTACACCACCTACGCGCTCAAGTGCGCGTTGGCACCCGACGTGCCGAACAACGAGGGGAGCTTCCGGCCAGTGACGGTCGATGCGCCACCGCGCAGTATCTTGAACGCACTCCCACCCGCACCTGTCGCGGCGCGGCACATCCTCGGGCATTTTCTGCCCGGCGCAGTCTTTGGCGCGCTCTCGCAGGCGATTCCCGATCAGGTGATGGCCGAAGGCGCGGCAAACATCTGGAACCTTCAGTTCCTGGGCCACGACCGAGCAGGCGATCCGTTCGCGTATGTGTGGTTTTCCTGTGGGGGCACCGGCGCCAGAGCGATCAAGGACGGGCTGCATGCCACTGCGTTCCCGAGCGGTATCTCTGGCGTACCCGCCGAAGTCATCGAGCAACTCTCTCCGGTAGTGGTCTACGAGCGCTCGATTCGCGAGAACTCCGGAGGGGCCGGCAAGTTCCGCGGCGGATGTGGTCAGCGGCTCGAACTTGGGGTTCGCACGAACCAGATCTATTCGTTTTCCGGTCTCTTCGACCGGTTGCATCATCCAGCGCAAGGATTCGCGGGCGGTTCTCCGGGGGAGCCCGGTGCGCTGCACCTCTCTGACGGGCGCACGATTGAAGGAAAAGGAACGCTTCGGTTGGATCCTGACGTGCGAATTACCCTCGATCTGCCGGGCGGTGGCGGATATTTTCCCGCGGCGGAACGCGACACGGCATCGATCGAACTCGACCTGCGGACGGGCATTATCGATCCCGAGGCCGCCGAGCGAGACTATGGCTACACCCGCTGATACGACGGCGGTGCGGATCGTCGAGGTTGCACCGCGGGACGGTTTGCAGAACTATGCCCGCGGCTTCTCGACCGAAGCGAAAATCGCCTTCATCGATACATTGTCTGCATCCGGGTTACCGGTGATCGAAGCAACCAGCTTCGTGAATCCAAAAGCTGTTCCGCTGATGGCTGATGCGGTCGAGGTGATGCAGGGTATCGAAAGGGTCGACGGAGTACGCTACCTGGTGCTGGTACCCAATCAGCAAGGGCTCGATCGCGCAATTGCATCGGGTGCCGACAGCGTTGCGGTCTTTACGTCCGCCAGTGAACCCTTCAGTCAACGAAACATCAATTGCAGCATTGCCGAATCGCTGGAGCGGTTCACGCCGATCTTCACGAGCGCCCGAGCTCGTGGTCTCTGGGTGCGGGGGTATATCTCGATGGCCTTCGGCTGCCCGTTCGAAGGCGACATCGATCCGAACTCGACCGCCACGCTGGCCGCCAAACTGCTGGATATGGGAAGCGACGAAGTCTGTCTGGCTGACACCATCGGCAAGGCCACAACCGAGCAGACTGCCGGAGTTCTCGAAGCGACGTTGCCGCAGGTTCCAGCCGAACGCCTGGCACTGCACATGCACGATACCTTCGACAGGGCGGTCGATAACATCGATGTCGCGTATGACCAGGGAATCCGGGTCTTCGATGTATCTGCCGGCGGACTGGGCGGCTGCCCGTTTGCTCCTGGAGCTGCGGGCAATCTTGCCACTGAGCGGCTGATCGAACATTTCGATCGACGCGGCATTCCTCACGGTGTCGATGGGTCCGTTGTTCGCCAGGCCATCGCCAATCTTTTGGCGAGCGCGCCCGTCTGACCGGTATGCGCTTTTCCCCACCCTACTCTGCCTATGCCCAGGTCTATGATCGTATTGGGCAACGAGCGTTCGGCGAACGAATGGCCGCCGTCGTGCTCGAGGTGCTCGCCGAGCGCGACTTCCACCCGCACTCCGCGCTCGATCTTGGTTGCGGCACCGGTTCGGCGACGTTGGCATTCGCACGAGTTGGAATCGAAACGGTCGGCGTCGATTGTTCAACCCAAATGCTGGAACGCGCGCGACATCACGCGGAGGCCGCGCGCCTTCACGCTGCGTTTATCGAAGCCGACATGACCGATTTGCAGTTGCCCCAGCGGTTCGAGCTGGCAACCTGCATCTATGACGCCATCAATTACCTCGAGGACGAGCGCGAGGTCATGCGCTTCTTCCACAGCGTCTACCGGCAGCTCGCAACCGGCGGCTTTTTTCTCTTCGACATGAATACGCGTGCGCGTCTCACAAGCTCGTGGGAACAAGGTCTCGTGCTGGCTGGTGATTCAGACGATTTGTATGTCACCTATCGAAGCTGGTTCGATCCCGCCTCCGACGCTTCGCCGTTGGTGATGACCGCATTCATACGGGACGAACACGGCTGCTGGCAACGGTTCGACGAAGAACATATCGAACGCGCGTGGCCGATCGATCAGATCAGCGGCTGGTTGCGCGAAGCTGGTTTCCGCGTGCATGAGGTGTTTGGGTACATCGATGCGACTGGCGATGTGCAACGTCCGGGCACGGAAGCGCATGGCCGAGTCGTATTCGTGACCTCCCGATAGAATTCACTCCTATACGAACCGTCGTCTTTCATCAGGAGCCACTCTCCATGGAACAACGCGCTTTCGATTTTCTTCGCCGCCTTCTCGATGCGCCGGGGCCGTCCGGGTTCGAGGCACGACCGTCGCGCGTGTGGCGGGAAGAAGCGACAACGTTTGCCGATGCGGTCGACCACGATGTCCTCGGGAACTCGTGGGCGCGCCTGAAGAATGACGGTGCCCCTGTGATGGTGATCGAGGGGCATATCGATGAGATCGGACTGATGGTCACGCTCATCGACGAAAGCGGCTACTTGCTCTTCGACGCAATTGGCGGGTGGGACACGCAGGTGATCATCGGCCAGCGTGTGATCGTGATGGGCCGCAATGGCGATGTCACTGGTGTGGTGGGAAGAAAGGCGCCGCACGGGATGTCCGCCGACGATCGCAACAAGGTCCCGGAGCTACGCGATCTCTGGATCGACATCGGAGCGGCAAGCAAGGAAGACGCCGAATTGCGGGTGGAAACCGGCGATCCGATCGTGATCGATGCCCCCTTCCGCCAGCTGACGGACGATCTGGTGGTCGCACGGAGTCTCGATAATCGGGTAGGAGCCTTTGTGGCTCTGGAAGCGTTGCGCTTGCTGGCAGATGACCGGCCGGCTTTCGACACCTATGCCCTCGTGGCGGCGCAAGAGGAGATCAGCTTCGCTGGAGCGCGTACCGCGACGTTCCAATTGAGTCCGACGGCAGCGATCGTGATCGACGTGACTCATGCGACGGACTACCCCGGTGCCGACAAATGGCGCAACGGAGACATCAAGATGGCCAAGGGCCCTGTGTTGGGTCGAGGCTCAGCGACCAACGAAGTCGTCTATCGCGCGCTCAACGACTATGCGGCCACCAATGACCTGCCGGTCCAGCGGCAAGGCAACCCGCGCAGCAGCGGCACCGACGCCGATGCGATGTATCTGACCGGCGCCGGGGCGGCCACTGGCCTGGTCTCGATTCCCAATCGCTACATGCATTCACCGAATGAAACCGTCAGCCTGACCGATCTCGAGAATGCATCCAGGCTGATCGCCGGGTTCATCAATTCGCTCCCAGCGAACTTCGAATTCAGACCGTAGGCGATTTCGGTTTGCGAAGGCGTTGGCAGGACGGGCAATAGTAGGTGCCGCGGGTGGCGACGACGATTTTCTTGATCGTCCCGCTGCAACCCATGCAGGGTTCCCCCTCGCGGCCATGAATGGCGGGAAACCCATCGGTGGGGTACGCGCGCTGGTGGATGATCTTGGCGCCGCCTTGCGCGATGCCCATATCGAGCGCCCAGGAAATCGCCTCCCGCAAGCGCTTGGCGGCCGGCTTACTAAGGCTGTTTGCGGGTTGCTGGGGGTGGATGCGCGCCCGAAAGAGCGCTTCGTCCGCATAAATGTTGCCGACGCCGGCGACGACCGATTGATCGAGAATCGCCTGCTTGATGGGGATGGTTCTTCGTTGCAGCGCCGCAAAAAGCTGGGCGTCATTGATCGCGTCCTGGCCGGTTCCCTCCGGTCCGAACGCAAATGCGTCGATGGCCGCGGCCACATGATCTGTGGGCATCAACCGGTACCATCCGAATTGGCGGATGTCGCTAAACCAGGCGATGGTCCCGTCATCGAAGTGCAGGTCGAAGTGGGTTGCCTTGTGGGGATAGTCACCTTCCGGTTTCGGCACCGGGTGTCCAGCGATCGACCGGCGACCGTCTGGGCGAATGACTGCCAGTTGACCTGCCAGCTTGAAGTGCACCAGCAGGGTCAGATCGCCATCGAAATCGATCGCCAGCACTTTCGCCCGGCGGCGAGCTCCGACAATCGCGTGCCCAACCATAACTTGTGGATCGGAAATCTCAGAATCACGAAACAGCTTCGGAAGCCGAAGATCGACCGAAGTCACCCGCAATCCGGACAGTTCGCGCTCGACGATGCGGCGCGCGGTTTCGGCTTCAGGTAGCTCGGGCACGACAGGTCAAACGAGGATTTCGCACGCGTTAGAGGAGAGCATCAATCGCAGTGCATTCTGACCGCGCGGTTTTCGCCCATCTGCCGCATCCACCGCGCCACCGAAGATGCCACGCGCACACCCTCCTCGTCGTTCCGCGTTGCCTTGGTAACGCGGGTCATGACTTCCCAGACGGCTTGTTTCGCCTGCCGGTGTTTTGCTTCGGAAATAACCAACGGGCCGATCAGCGGATTCGGCGCGGTATGCTGAATTGTCCACTGGTCCTCATCCAGCCAGATCGTCAGACGATATCGATCGGTGCTCCAGACGAACCGATCGTTCAATGATCCGGGATCCTCTCCCACTCAACTCTTCCCCATGCGGCCCGCGCGTGAACGTCAACCTGACCATCGCCGGAGAATCCCGCGCGGCAGAGTCCAGAAGCAGGCGATTTCGAACCGACCAAATCTTGCCACTCTCTGACCGGGGAGATTCCCACGAAATGTTCCCTGAAGTCAAGCCCCGTCGACCGATATGTTTGGCCAACACTGTGCCAAAGCGCCAGACTCCCGTTGCAGCGCCGTAACCAGCGTGATGTCAGCCCATTGTCAGGAATGTGCCGTCGGCCGATCGCACGACTTGCTGCATTGACAGCACGGCATCGGTGTTCAGCGGACCGTAAATG
>JBBQPB010000149.1:0-5760 GCA_038331435.1 Thermomicrobiales bacterium
AACCCGCTGTGCCGGCAAAGCGCATCCAGCATGTGATCGAGAAAGAGCACACCGGTTTTCATCGACGACGAACCTGATCCGTCCAGATCGAGGGTCAGGCGAATCGATGTTTCTCCGGTTTCGCGCTCGATCGTGGCGATACGCGTCCGATCGACAGCCGCGCTCATTGGTTGCCCAGAATGTTCGCGAGCTCCCGCAGGAACCGCTCGTTTTCGTCCGTCGTCCCAATGGTCACGCGCAGGCAGTCACCAAGCCCCAAGGCAGGATTTGCGAAATGACGCACAAGAATGCCCCGATTCGCCAGTTCGGCCACAATCGGCCCACCGTCTTCGACTGGTAGTTTGACCAGGAGAAAATTTGTGGCCGAAGGATAGGGCTCGACACCTGGAATTTCGCGCAGATTGGCGGCCAGCTCATCGCGAGAGGCGACGATTTGGGCAACGACGCCGTTCAGGTAATCGAGATCGTCCAGCGAAGCGATCGCCGCCTCGCTCGACACGTACGAAACGTTATGACATGGCTGCACGATGTTCTCGAAATGGGGCGCCACCGCTTTTGGCACGATCCCGTAACCAACCCGCATTCCTGCGAGCCCGGCAAACTTGCTCATCGTGCGAAAGACGAGCACGTTTGGATGCTTGTCGACGAGACCAACATACGATGTGCCCGCGAATTCCGAATACGCCTCATCGATGAGCACGAAACAGGGCGCCTCATCCACGATCCGCTGAATATCGGCAGACTGGAGCTGGTTACCGGTGGGATTGTTTGGCGTGCAAATGATGATGTATTTGGTTTTGTCGGTGACCGCGCCGAGGATACCGTCGACATCCAATTGGAAATCGCTTGTCAGCGGAACGTTGACCGTCGTCGCCCCGCGCAGATTGGCTTGCATGCGATAGACGCCAAATGTCGGCTCCGAAATAATGATCTCGTCGCCCGGCTCCAGCACGGCTTGCGCCAGCATGTTCAGGACGTCGTCACAACCGGCTCCGCAAAAAACTTGCTCGGCGGTGGTGCCGGTATAGCTGGCGATCGCATCGCGCAGCTCCCATTGATCAAAATCGGGATAGCGATTTGTCGTCACGAATGCCGCAATTGCAGCCTGTGCCTTCGGAGAAGGGCCATAGGGTGACTCGTTCATATCGAGCCGAATGACGGAATCGTTGCGTGACTCGTCGCGTGGCGACGGCACATACGAGCTCTTGGCGCGAACTGGCTCACGCATGAGGGACGAAGGATCAAATTGCCGGAGAACGGCCTGGCTGGACATTGCGACCTGTCTCGATTGGAAAACGAACGGAAGTGGCGCATGGCGCTTGCGCGAAGAGTACCCGAAATAGCGCCTTATGGAACGCTGGTTAGAGCAGGAGCTTGTCCAGCGAGGTCACCAGAATTTCCTGAGCTCCGGCTTCGCGCAGCCGTTCGATGATCTCCCAGAAAGTGTCCTCTTCGATTGCCGTGTGCACGGCAACCCATCCCTCGATTGCGAGGGGCACTATCGTGGGCGCTTTGAGTCCAGGAATGACCTGCTTGATCGCTTCCAATTTGTCGACCGGTGCATTCATCATGACGTACTTGTACCGGCGTGCGGCGCGAACCGCGTCGATGCGCATCATCAACCGGTCGATGTTGGCGCGCTTCTCTGGATCGGCATACGAGGCCGGATTCGCCACCAGGACTGCCTGGCTTTCCAGGATCGTGTGAATCTGGCGCAAGTCGTTGAGAATGAGCGTCGATCCGGTAGCGGTCAGCTCGACAATTGCATCGGACATTCCGAGACCGGGAGCGACTTCCACCGAGCCACTCAGCGTAATGACTTCTGGCGCTTCGCCGCGCTCGCCGAAAAATCGCCGTGCGGAGTTCGGATACGACGACGCGATCTTCTTGCCCTTGAGATCGTCGAGCGTGTGATACGGAGAATCGCGCAGCACGGCCACGACCAGTGAGCAAAAGCCGAAGCCAAGCTCGGTCAATTCCACGACGTCGACATTTTCTTCGTAAATCAGATTGCGTCCGACAATACCGAGATCGACCGTTCCGAACCCGACATAACCTGGGATATCATCGTCGCGGCCAAAGAGGATGGAAAGCGGGAAGTTGCGCGCATGCGAGAGGAGTCGTTGTCCGTATGTCTCGAACTCGAGGCCGATACCCTGCAGAATGCGGAGCGTCTCGTCCGTCAACCGTCCACTGCGTTGGACAGCCAGCTTGAGGCGTCCCTCTCCATTGATCAAACTACCGGTCATCGAGTGATTCCATCTCCTTGCATATCGTCTATCGCGTGAGATTATCGACTAGATCGATCGTGACCGCATTCTGACTTCCCTAATTCAGGAAAAGATCAATACAACATGAAGCAGCAACGTCCGACATATGCACCAGGTGAGCGGTTCGAGGGAACGATCGAAAGCATCGTTCCAGGTGGTTCCGGACTGATGCGCGGTCCGCGTGGAGTTGTCCTGATCGATCATACGGCTCCGGGCGATCGGCTCGTCGTTGAGATCGAATCGGTGCGCTCGGGAGCCCCGAGAGGGACGATCGTCTCCATGCTCGAGCCGGGTCCGGGCCGCATCGAGGCGCCATGCCCCTGGTATTCCCGCTGCGGCGGATGCGACTTTCAGCATCTCACGTACGTGGCACAGATCGAAGCAAAGCGCCAGATCGTACTCGATGCGTTCGGTCGCATCGGCGGAATCGAGCTTTCGCAAGAAATCATTGTCCATCCAGCGCTACGTCCGTTCGGCTCACGTGCGAGAGTCGAGCTGCATTGCGACCGCGAAACGCGGGAGATCGGATTCTACGAACGCCGCTCGCGCCGCATCGTTCCGATCGACCATTGTATGGTCAGCCGCGAAGAGATCGATACCGCGCTCGGCGCCATTCGCCGAAGCCGGCAACCCCTTCCAGCGGCGATTCACTTGTTGGCTGGCAACGGCGACGTCCGCAGCGATCCAGCATTTCCACCGCTCACCGGCGGCTCCTTCTGGTTGAAAGTCGGAGATATGGAGTATCTGGCGGACCCAGGGTCCTTCTTTCAATCGTCGCTCGACCTGCTGCCGGAGCTCGTCGAATCGGTGATTGGTTCTCTGCCGGAGGGTGGGGAGCTTGCCTGGGATCTCTTCTGCGGTGCAGGACTTATCTCGATACCCCTGGCAAGGACATGTGTGAAAGTTGCCGGCGTCGATTTCGACAAGCGCATCATCGCAAACGCGAACAAAAGCGCTGCGCGCAACGGCATTCGCAACGTGTCATTCGCCGCTTCTGATGTCTACCAATGGCTGTCCGGGCGCAAGCGAGCTACTGTGCGGCCCGACCTCATCGTGGTGGATCCGCCGCGTGCGGGGCTCGATCGGCGGCTGGCGGAGTTACTGGCCGAACGAGACGTCAAACGGCTGACCTACGTCTCCTGCGATCCGACCACCCTCGCCAGGGATCTGCGAATTTTGATGAGCGGAAACTTGCGGCTGGTGGAGGTCTCGATCTTCGACCTCTTTCCCCAGACGCACCATGTCGAAACGATCGTCAAGCTGGCCGCAGCATGACAAAGCTCAGGCAAGCGTCCCGGCCCGTGGTTCAAGCTTCCTGACGGTATGTGGCGCCTGAGTGGTGATCCAGATAACCGGGATTCCTCGCTCGAGCGCCTTGGTGACCGTTTCTGCAGTGCCAGCCGAACCATGCCCGGGAGCGCCGTTCCACACCGCGATCAACGCATCGGCCCGATCGAGAACGAATTCGCTGGCCCAGAGATAGCCACACTCCTTGTCCATTGGCTCGACGGGTGTCGTGACCGAACGGGCGGCAACCAGCAATCGCTCGAATTCGAATTTTGATCCTTGCGAAGGGAAATCTTCGCGAAAGCATGCTGGCGAACACGGAAGCACACAGTCGTACGGAATATCGAGCTCAGCTGCGGAAGCGAGCAGGATACGGTCGGCGCCTTCGGCGACAGAGCTCAAGAGCGAAACCCCGACATCAGCATGTTCGGCGGCAAGCTGCCTCAGCGTGCTGGCGATCCTGATTCCGATCGCGCCGGGGTTTCCTTCCAGGTTTCGGTGTCCAACCGCGCCAATGGTGAACGTCCGGACGGCAGTCAGAATTGATTCGGCAGCATCGGGCATTGTCGGTGATATCGGCTCCACTGGCATGGGACAGCATGGTCCGGAAACTCTCCGCTATTCTACGGTGCGAAACCGAACCGAATCGATTGGCTCTCGTAGCAGGATGATGGAATGACGAGTTCCGGGTCTGACGCCGGTGGAATCCTGATCGTCGGCGACTCCACGGTCGATTGGTTCATTGCCGAGCCGGTCGGAGTCAACCACGAAAACATAGAAACAAGCTATGTCTGGACGATGACCGATGGTCCTGGGCTTTCGTGCATCTCCGGCGGAGCGGCGCTCGATTACGACGTGCTCTCCGCAACTGCTGCGCTATCGGCCGCGCCTATCTCCATCACCGGCCCGATCGTTCCCAGCGAGATTCGCAGCAACCCGTCGGCGTCGTCGATAACCCGTTCCTTTTCCTCCTGGAAACCCCATCCTCGTAAGACTGCTGATAAACAGCTTGTCTGGCGCATGGAGCGTTTCATCGGACTTCATCCGGCGGGCGAACTTGCGCCCGAACTCGACGCCTGCATGGATGGCCTGCGTCCCGCCTGCATCCTGATCGAGGATGGCAACCAATTCTTCCGCCAGGACCCGAATCGCTGGCCGGCGCAGATCGCGGAATCCGACGCGCAAATCGTAGTCCGTCAAACCGGTACGCTCGGCGGCGGACAGCTCTATGACTATTTGATCGAGCATGCCGCTGACCGCACCACGTTGTTTTGTACGGTCGGAGATCTTCGCAAGGAAGGTGCTCCGATCGGGCAACCGCTTTCCTGGGAACGAACGGCGCAGGATGTTGTGACTGCCGTCCGAATGCGACGCGATTTGCTAGCGGCCCGCAGAGTGGTGGTCGGGCTTTCAGCGTCGGGCGCGGTTGTGGTCGATCGTGACGGGCCGGACCTGTTGATCTACGATCCGCAGTCGCAGGAAGGCGATTGGGAACGATCCCGCCCTGGCCAGCAGTTCGGTACAGGCACGATGATTATCGACACGCTGGCCTGGGAATTCGCACACCATGGCGCTGAAACCGACGTGCGAAGTGCGGTCTGTAGTGGTATCGAGACCGGTCGCGTCTTGCACGACCTCGGGTATGACGCAACTCCGAGCCAGGCTGGCATTCAGATTTCGTTTCCCGTTCAGCGCATCGCCGAGTCGATTCTTGGTGGCGAGGATGTGGACAGCGAGATTCAATGCGTTCCCGTTTCGCTCGATACAAGCTGGCGCATCTTCGATGCGACCTCGAGGGGTAGTTTTCGCGAGTCGGCAGAGCAAATCGCGCGCTTTGGTGTGAACCGGGTGGCCAACGAGATCCCATTGGAAACGATGGGGCATTGGTCGTCGGTCGATCGGATCGAGATAGAAAGCATGCGCAGCGTGCGCAACATCATCTCGGAGTACCTGGCGAGTCCTGGTCGGGCGCGCCCACTCAATCTGGCGGTATTCGGTCCCCCCGGCTCAGGGAAGTCGTTTGCCATCAAGCAGATGGCATCGGTGATCGCTCCGGAACGACACCGGTTGGGCTCGCTGGAATTCAATCTCTCGCAATTTCAAGATGCGGCCGACCTTCCGAACGCGCTGCAACAGGTTCGGGATCTTCGGCTCCGGGAGTTTCTCCCACTGGTGTTCTGGGATGAGTTCGACAGTGCATTGG
>JBBQPB010000150.1:0-5744 GCA_038331435.1 Thermomicrobiales bacterium
GCAGACCACGATGACCGGGCCGGTCGGCAAATGCGTTTCCGACGCGCTGATGGTCGCGCCGGTTACCCCTGCCAGCGCTCCAAAGAGCGCCGACAAAATGACCATCACACCCAGGCGATTGGTCCACTGCCGGGCGGCCGCAGCCGGCGCCACGATCATGGCGCTCATCAGCACCACGCCCACTGCTTGCAGACCGATCACGATGGCGATCACGATCAGGGTGGTCAACAGCACATCGAGCAGCCGCACCGGATAGCCGATGGTCGCGGCGAAATCGCTATCGAAGCTGAGCAGCTTGAACGATTTCCAGAGGATCGCCAGCACCAGCAGCGCGGCCGCGGCCACGATCGCCATGTTGCGAACTTCGCCCTGGATCATGGTCGCCGCTTGCCCAAAGAGGAATTTGTCCAACCCCGCTTGTGACGAATCCGGTCGCCGCTGGATATACGTCAGCAGCATCAATCCGAATCCGAAGAACACCGAGAGCACCAATCCGAGTGCGCTATCGAACTTGACCCGTGAGGTGCGCACGATCCCGAGCACTGCAAGGGTCGCCAGCCAGCCGGCAATCGCCGCGCCGGTGAGCAACACCATATTGCTTTTTTGCCCCGTAATGAGATACGCGATGGCGATACCGGGCAGGGCCGCGTGCGACATGGCGTCGCCCACCAGGCTCTGCCGCCGGAGCACCGCGAAGGCTCCCAATGCTCCCGCCACGATGCCAATTACCGCCGCGCCCAGCGCCACGGTTCGCAACGTGTAATCGAAGATCAGATCGTGGAAGACTTCTGGCACAGCCAGTAGCGCCGCGATTGCAAACACGTGCTCCATCGATCAGGCCGCCGAGTCGTCTTCGATCCCCAGGGGATCGGTCGTATGGCCGTTGCCGGGGTGACTGACGAAGGCCACCACGCCGCCATAGGTGAGCCGCAGATTTTCGTCGGTATAGGCCTCGGAAACTGGACCACTGGCGATCTTGCGCACGTTCAGGAGGGTTACCCAGTCGAAATACTCTGGCACGGTCTGCAAGTCATGATGTACCGCTACGACCGTCTTTCCCGCCGCGCGCAGCTCGCGCAGGAGCTCGACGATGGCCCGTTCGGTTGTGGCGTCGACTCCCTGGAACGGCTCGTCCATCAGGTAGATATCGGCATCTTGCGCCAGCGCTCGCGCCAGGAACACGCGCTGCTGCTGTCCGCCGGAGAGCTGGCTGATCTGCCGCTTGGCAAAGCTCGCCATTCCGACTTTATCCAGCGCTTGCATGGCCGCGTCGCGTTCCGTCTTGCCGGGCCGTTTCAACCAGCCGAGCGCGCCGTAGCGACCCATCTCCACCACGTCCAGCACATTGGTGGGGAAGTCCCAGTCGACGCTGCCGCGCTGCGGGACATAAGCCACCGCCTCGCGGCTTTCCTTATACGGTTTGCCCTGGATCAGCACCTTGCCAGCCACCGGTTTGATCAACCCCAGCATGCACTTGATCAGGGTGGTCTTCCCGGCGCCGTTCGGGCCTACGATTGCCATCAGCACTCCAGGAGGCACGAGCAGATCGACATCCCAGAGCACCGGTTGCTCGTGATACACGGCAGTCATATCGGCAACATCGATCGCCGGTTGTGATGGGTTCATGATTCGGTCTCTCCGTCAGATCTTAGCGCGTGGGCGATGGTATCGATGTTGTGACGGACCATGCCGATATAGGAACCTTCGGCCGTGCCCGGGTCGCCCATGGCGTCCGAGAAGAGCGAGCCACCGATCTGCACGTCGAACCCTTGCGCGCGGACCGCTTCCTGCAATGCACGCACTGTGCGCGGAGAAACCGAACTCTCGACGAAGATCGCGGGGATGCGATTCTCTACGATAAAGCTGGCCAGCTCCTGCACATCTCCGGCACCGGCTTCGGTTGCCGTACTGACTCCCTGCAACCCCTTCACCTGGAATCCGTACGCGTCCGCGAAGTATCCGAATGCGTCGTGCGCGGTAATCAGCACGCGTTTGTCTTCAGGGACGGTGCTCGCTTCCGCCCGAACATAGTCGTCCAACGCGGTCAGTTGTTCCTGATACGCCTCGGCCCGCGCGTTGTACTCGGCGGCATGGATGGGGTCGACCTCTACGAGCGTGCGCCGCACCGATTCGGTCGCGTCTGACCACATCGAGACGTCGAACCAGACGTGCGGATCGTAGGCCGCCTCGCCGGTGCCAACCACATGCAGCTCGTCGCGCGGAATCAGGTCGGTGACTGGAACCGTCACGATGCTGTCCCCCATCTTTTCGAAGACTTCCGCCAGCTTCGCCTCGAGGTGCAATCCGGAGTAGAAGACGATATCGGCCTTGTCGAGCCGTTCCACATCGCCTTCGCTCGCCTTGTAGAGATGCGGGTCGACCCCCGCTCCCATTAGCGTCGTCACGTTCAGCCGGTCGCCACCGACCTCTTTCACGATGTCCCCCACCATGCCGGTGGTGGCTACCACTTCGATCGTCCGATCGGCAAAGTCGGGCAGGGTCTTTTCCGGAATCCGCCCGCACCCCGCCAGGACCAGCACCGCAACCAGCGTGATCGCCGGAAGCTTCCACACGCGCATCACGAGCGCCATGTATCGAATGGTCGTGGATACACGCTGAGGCGGCGTCGCCATTGCTGGCGACATACGAGCTCGAACTCCTTATTCGGAAAGAAAACCAATCCGACACGAGGCATTGGTACCTGAAACCCTGACTTCGGGTGCGTTTCTCTTGACTGCGAATGGCATCGAAACATAAATGAATTTCTAGAGGACATCCTCGGCGCGAAACCGCGCTACGCCGCGTCCCAGTTGTTGACCATTGGAGCGGACGACAGATATTTCGTGTGCGATAAAAGAGGATCGAAACGGTGATCATCTGGTTTAGCCGAGGCTAATTCTCGCCTGTGTGCCCTGCCTTGTCCAGTGCCGTCCACATTTGGCCGCATCTGGGAGAATTGACGACACGAACGATCGCTGATCTGAACTGGTCGCTTCGATCGCGCGGATTGCTGGTCGTGTCCGCGGTGGCGCTGGGTTGCTCACGAGCGCGCAGCCGCGCTTCACGTATGTGGAAAGGTTCCCTGTCCCGTTCATGACCCGACTCATGATCGAGCTCCTCGTCGTCGTGCTCTTGCTCGGCATCAATGCCTTTCTTGCTGCCTCCGAGCTGGCGCTTGTCTCGGCCAGCCGCCCCCGGCTTCGCGCACTTTCCCAGGAAGGCAACATCGCTGCCAAACGCGCGCTCGATCTTGCCGAAACGCCGACCCGGTTTCTCGCGACGATTCAGATCGGCATAACCGTAGCGGGATTTTTCACCGCTGCGGTCGGCGCCGTTACCCTGACCGGCTATATCGATGACGGGCTGAAAGAAACGCCGATCGGTTTCCTGGCAAACCACAGCGGCGTCGTCGCCTTTGTCGCAATCACTATCTTGCTGTCCTTCCTGAGTATCGTCTTTGGCGAGCTTGTGCCCAAAACTGGGGCAGTCAACCACGCCGATTCGATCGTGCTCAAAATTGCTGGCCCCATTTACATCCTTTCCCAGCTCATGCGGCCGGTGGTGCGGCTGCTAACCACCGTGACCAACTTCACCTTGCGTCTCTTTGGCTCCGATAAGCGCGCCAGTATGCCGAGCGTCACTGAGGCGGAGATCCTGGCGATGGTGGAAACCGCCCACGATGAAGGTGTGGTTGAAAAGAATGAAGCTGATCTGGTGGAGGAAGCGCTCTCGTTTGGTGGTATTCAGGTACGCAATGTGATGATCCACCGGGTCGATGTGGAAACGATCCCTGGCGACACCACCCTCAACGAGGCGATGCGCGTCTTCTTCCGCACCGGCTATTCCCGCCTGCCGGTCTATCGCGATACCCCGGACGACATCATCGGCGTCCTGCATGTGAAGGATGCCTTCCGTCTGCTTTTCGATAACACGAACTCCGGGGCCATGCCCGCATCCGACCTGGTGCGGCCCCCCTATGTCGTTCCCGAAACCCGGCCGATCGACGACACCTTGCAGGATCTGCGCACGCAACGCACGCACATCGCCATCGTGGTCGACGAATACGGCGGGTTGGCGGGTATCGTCACCCTGGAAGACTTGATCGAAGAGCTGGTCGGCGAAATTTCCGACGAGTTTGACCCGGGCTACGAACCGCTGCACGAGATCCAGCCCGATGTCTTCGATGTTGACGGGCGCCTCTCATTGCTCGATCTGCTCGACCGGCTCGATCTCCCGCGCAGCGCCCTGGGCGATGCCGAAGCGGAATCGGTTGGTGGACTGATCACCGACGCGTTGGAGCGCATTCCCGTCACCGGCGACATCGTCTCGGTCGGCCCGTTGATCATGGAAGTCAAAGCCATGGACGGTTACCGCGTCGCTCTTGTCCGCGTCAACCACCACCGAGATTCCGAGATCGACGAATCCGAACAACCCCTTTTGGACTCGTAGATCGCCATTCCGAGCGAAGCCAAGGGATGGCCGGATGGTCTCACCCTTTGGATACCCTCCAGGCCAATCCTGCCCGCTCATCGCATTTCACGCGAAGGTCGGCAGGGTGCCTCCCCGTGGGTGAATGACGAGGGCCCCAGGTGCACGGGCGAAGCGACGTTATTCCGTTCGGCGTTGATACTTCTCCAGCCGCAACGCCAGCACGTTCAGCAGCAGCGCGCACAGCAGGATGATGCCCGTCAGCGCTTCCTTGAAATAGATGCTGATGTTGGGCAAGAGGTTGAGCCCGTTGGACAGGACCGCGAAGATCAGCAGTCCCAGCACGGTATTCAACATGCCACCCTCGCCACCGAAGAGGGAAGTGCCGCCCAGCACGACTGCCGCAATCGTGTCGATCAGGATGTTCTGCCCACCAGCCGGGTTGGCCGAGCTGAGCCGGCCGATAAAGAGAATGCCGGCAATACCCGCGGTCAGACCGCAAGTCATCATCACCAGCATGATCACCCGCCGTGTATCCACGCCGGACATCTCCGCCGCCTCGCGGTTCCCGCCGGTCATAAAGACCTGCCGTCCAAAGCGCGTGTACGCCAGCACGATGTGTCCCACGATGATCACCACCGCGGCAATCCACCCGACGACCGGAACGCCCAGAAAGAGGTTGCCCGCGCGCGCGATCTTCGGCAGCACATCGGGCACGTCGAAGATCGGCTTGCCATCGTTGATGAAGGTCGCCAGTCCGCCTGCAATGGTAAGCATTGCCAGCGTCATCATGAACGACGGGATGCCAACGTACGAGATGAAGAATCCGTTGACCAGCCCAAGGAACGCGGCGACCAGAATGGCGACCAGAATGCCCCAGCTCCCTAGCGATATCGGATCGCCCACCCAGAACCAGGCGCAGATCATCCCCGCGAACGTGGCGATCGACGCGATACTCAGATCGATCTCCGCGCAGAGCAGCACGAAGGTCACCCCGGTCGCCGCGACCGCAATCGGAGCAACCTGCGTCACTACATTGCGGAAATTGCTCAGGCGCAGGAAGGTGTCGGTTGTGATCGAGAAGAAGATCACCAGCACGATCAGCGTCAGCAACGGGGCCAGAATGCGTGCGTTTCTGGTCGCGAACAGCAGCACCGAATCGGTCGAGCTCTTTTCCAGCCTGGTTGGCTGAAGCGCTGGACTCGCGTCACTCATCGTCGTTTCTCCACCTCTCCCTCGAACTGATTAGGCATAGAGCAGCAGATCTTCCTTGCTCACCTGCTCATTGACGAACTCTTTTGCGATCTTTCCCCGTG
>JBBQPB010000151.1:0-5739 GCA_038331435.1 Thermomicrobiales bacterium
CTGCTGCGAATTAAGGCGCGAAACTGGCGCCGTTTGGACACAAATCTGAAACAGCCATTATGACCTTGCAGCTCAAACCCATTATCAATCCCGGATTGCCCACCGATCTTCCGGCGGACGCTGAATCGCTCCTCTCCGAGGAGAAGATCGGGCCGCGCGACGGAGCGGGGAAAACCGTGGTCGTTGCCATGAGCGGCGGGGTGGATAGCGCAGTCACCGCACTGATCATGCGCGAACGCGGCTACCGCGTCATCGGCATGAATTTGCGGCTCTTCTCGCCGGACGACCCGGAGCACTCGGTCAATCCGTGCTGCGGCATCCCTGCCATGGACGATGCCCGCGCGACTTGCGCGCTGATCGGAGTTCCCTTTTATGCAGTCAATATGGAAACCGAGTTCGGGCAACATGTGGTCGACAAGTTCGTCGACGAGTATGCCCGCGGCCGCACGCCGAACCCCTGCCTGGAATGCAACCGGCATGTGAAGTTCCGGCATCTGGTGCAGCGCGCGCGCATGCTCGGGGCCGACGGACTTGCCACCGGGCATTACGCCCGAGTCGTGCACGGCACAGCCGGTGCACCGCACCGGCTCTACCGCGCGGTCGACCAGCGCAAGGACCAAAGCTACGTGCTCTACACCATGGATCAGGACCAGCTCGGCTACATCACCTTCCCGCTTGGCAATCTGGTCAAGCCAGAGGTGCGCCAACTTGCACGCAGCTTCGGGCTGCCAGTAGCCGATAAGGAAGAAAGCCAGGAGATCTGCTTTGTCGGCAAGGGGTCCTATGCCGACTTCGTGGCCAAGCGGCGGCCCGATGTTACCCGCCCCGGCGAGATCGTCACGTCCGATGGGACCGCCATCGGTCAGCACAAGGGTCTGGTGCATCACACCATTGGGCAGCGCAAGGGAATCGGCGTGCCGCGCCCGGAACCCCTCTATGCCTTGCGGCTCGATCTGGCTGAAAATCGGCTGGTGGTCGGCTCTCGCGTCGAGGCGGAAGCAACCCGGGTGACCGCCGATCAGGTCGTCCTGACGCAGGAAACCTGGCCGGAGTTCCCCATCGACGTCACCGTTTCGGTACGCTATCGGGGAACTCCGATGCCGGCGACCGTAACGTTTGGGACAGATCCCGACCGATCTGCGACTATCGAATTCAATGCTGATCGGCCTATTGCCGCTCCCGGGCAAGCTGTTGTCTTTTATGATGGAGACGAAGTACTCGGTGGCGGCACGATTGCCACGGTCCAACGTGCTTGGGAAGGCGTCGAAGCGATGTCGGCCCGATAGTGTCGTATTCCGAGAACAGAGGGTGAGGGACGGGGATTGACTGACCAGCGAAATGAAGACGAGCCGGGCAACGACTCGACTTTTTCTTTCTCCAATCCATCCGTGCAGCCGGTTCCTCCCGGATTCGCACCGATCACCGATCCAAACGACCAGCCCGATCTGGAATCTCGGCTTATGGGCGAAACCGAGGAGCAAAAACACACCACCCTCTACTTCATCCTGGGTGGTACCGTCGTTCTGCTGCTCTTCATCGCGCTCACCGGGTTCCTGTTCTACCTCGGAGGTGACGATCAATCCTCGCTCGAACGGCTGATGAACATCGCCGTCATCTACATCGTCTTCCTTTCGGTTGGAATTGTGATTCTGCTTGCTGCCGCAACGATTGCCTTCGTCTTCCTGACGCTGCAGATCCGCGACAAGGCGCTGCCTGCCATGGACGAACTGACCAACACGCTCAAGCAACTGCGCGGCACGACTGAATTCATGAGCGAGGAAGCGGTCAAGCCGGTGATTCAGGCCGCCGGGAAAGCGGCCCAGATGGGCGCTGTCTTCCGGGTCTTCCGCAATGCGAGCAAACGCCGCTGATGAATGAGCACCAGCTCATCCGGCCGGTGCGGATCGATGAAGCTCAACTCCTGCACGAGCTGACCCAGCGATCGACCATGCATTGGGGATATGAGCCGGAGTTTCTTGACTGGGAGCCACAAGCTATCGCGGTCACGCCCGAGCTCCTGGAGAAAGCGCTGGCCAATTACGCACTGGAAGAAAACGGCGTCGTAACCGGGTATTACACGCTGACCGGCACCGTCGAGCATGCGCACCTCGACAAGCTCTTCGTCGATGCGCCGTACATCGGGACCGGCCGCGGCAAGCTCCTCTGGCAGCACGCGACTGCCACCGCCAAATGGCTTCGTGTGAAAAAGCTCGACTTCTACGCCGATCCCAACGCCGCCCCGTTTTACCGGGCGATGGGCGCGGTCTGGGTCGGGGAAGAAGAAACCTCCCGTCCCGGCTGGAACCTGCAGATCTTCGACGTCTTTCTGGAGCAATAGGCGCGTTTCCGAAACGGTTTCTGCTGATAGAGAAGCCGCTGACTCCGGGGGTGAGTTATCGATTGCCGCGATTTTGCTGGTTGTAGGGCACAGCGGTGACGATCGCGCCGATGAACGTGCCAAGGCGACGGCTATCGTTCGTCGTCTTCAGACTCGTCGTTCTTCTGCAATTGCTTGGTCTGAATCGCCATGAGAGCCGCGCCGATGGCAACCCCCGCGCCCAAAATAGCCATGTTGTCCAGCGCCACGCCAAGCGCTGCGCCAATGGCGACGCCTATCGCCAGAAACCCCGTGGGCGTCATCGTTTCGGGAAGATTCATGCGCTTTTCTCCTTCGAAGATCCGCCGTTCAGCAGCGCCAGGAGAAAGCGCTCATCTGGATCGAGCAGCTTCGCATCAGCAGCGGAGACCCCCGTCTTGCGCAAATCGACCGTTTCCAGTGTGCCAGAGGTGAATGCTTCCAGCACGTCCGGATGGATATACGACGCCCGGCAAACGGCGCGGGTGTTGCCCAGCACACCGGCCACTTCATCGACCGCAGCCACGATGCATTTCTTCTGTCCGGTTTCGCTGTCCGGCCGCTCAGCATCCCGCAGGTACGCTGCTGCGATCACGCTGCCGCTCCAGGTACGGAAGTCCTTGGCGGTAAAGCCACCACCGGTCACCTGGCGCAGCCAGGCGTTGATATCGTCCGAATCGATCGGCTGAAGCGCCCCGTCCTCGTCTTCGAATTGGAAGAGCCGCTGGCCGGGAAGCTCCTGGCACATGCGCACCACCTTGGCGGTGCGCCGGTCGCGATAGTCGACACACCATTCCTTGCCACTCTTGCCATTGAAGGTCAAGCGGATCGTGGCGCCGTTCACCTCGGCGTGCTGGTTACGCAGGGTCGTCAGTCCGAACGAGGCGTTGTCGCGTGCGTACTCCTCGTTGCCCACTCGAATGTGGGTGGAATCGAGGAGTTGCAACGCCACGGCCACGATCTTGGCTTTCGGCATGCCATGTCTGCGCAGATCGGTATCCATTTGCCGCCGGATCGTCGGAAGCTGGCGGCCAAAGTCGGAGAGACGGCTGAATTTCGATTCGGCCTGCAACGCAGTCCAGGCGTCGTGATAGCAATATTGCTTGCGACCCCGCTGATCGCGGCCGGTCGCCTGGATGTGCGCGTTTGCCGTGGGAGCGATCCAGACATCAGACCAGGCGGGTGGAATGACCACGGCCTCGATGCGCGCCTTGACCGACGCGCTGACCGGTTTCCCTGTCGAAGCCAGATAGCGAAACTCGTTGCCGGTTTTGACCCTGCGAATCCCTGGTGTGTCATCGTGGACATACCGCAACCCTGCCTCGGCCGCGCGTGCCTCGCCTTCGATGATCAGATCCCCATGTGTTTCAGCCATTGATGCTTCTGCTCCCGGCGTCCGATCATCGACGTCGATGGCAAGGATAAAAGTTCTGTGGCGCCTTCAGGGAAAATGGGTAGCCGAGGAGCGCATGGTGTGTCAGCAGGGCCGGTCTGGCCACGCACCGGTAGCACCAGAGATAGCGTGTGCGGCAGAGCTTGATTCGGTCGTTCGCCTGCAATTCCGTCAGCTTCGGCGACTCGCAATCGCCCCTGAACAGGTCGAACGATCACAGATGCGCAACCTCGAACACCCCATCCAGGCTGACGAATTCACGAACCACGATTCGACGCATCGCAATCTCCAGCCGCTCCCTGGCAGCCTACATCCCGGTTGCCATCTTCCTCTGGTCAGTAACTGAACGTCTGCGTCGACAAACGTGCTTCGAATCCGTGCAGTGCGCATGAGCAATAGTTCACCCGCGTGTACAATCGGGAAAAATCGACTCATCGGAGGTCTGACATCGACGTCAACGAGACCATATCGGTCGCCCACTCGTCTGACGAGCCGGTTTCGCTTCGGCGCACCTTCCTCTTCACCGATATCGAGGGCAGCTACCGCCAGTGGGAGCTCCATCCGGAGACGATGCCGGACGCGCTGGCGGTGCATGACGCCATCCTGCACCGAGTGGTGGCATCAAATCACGGTCGCATCTTCAAAACGATTGGCGATGCCGTCTGCGCGGTGTTCGAGGAGCGGATTGACGGTGCTCGTGCCGCGGTCGATGCCCAACGCGCGCTCCATGGTACTGACTGGACAGCCCTGGGATTCGCGCAGCCACTCACCGTGCGAATGGCGGTGCAGTCAGGCGAGGCGCAGCAACGAGACGGGGACTACGCCGGTCTCGTCCTCAACCGGATATCCCGGCTCCTGCGTGCCGGTCATGGCGGTCAGGTGCTGGTGACGCGCTCGATGGCGGAAGAGATCGAACGCACTCCCATTGCCGGAGTGAGCCTGCGCGATCTGGGCGAGCGTCGCCTGCGGGATGTTCCCGGCGCCAACCGCATTTTCCAACTCGAGATCGAAGGGCTGCCGTACGCTTTTCCGCCGCTGGAAACGCTGGACGCCATCGCTCACAATCTGCCGGTGGCGCTCAATACCTGTCTCGACCGCGAAACCGAGCTGGCGGAGATTCGCCGGTTGCTGCTCGATTCAACCGCTCGCCTCATCACGCTGCTCGGGCCAGGCGGTATCGGAAAGACCCGGCTCGCCCTGCATGCCGCCACCCAGCTCATCGACGCGTTCCCCGGCGGTGTCTGGTTTGTCGATCTGTCCGGTATTCGCGACGCGGCGCTCACCCCCATGGCCATCGCACGCGTGCTTGGGGTGCGCGTCGAACCAGGGATCGATACCCAACGGGCGATTGCCGAGAGCATCGGCCATCAGGAACTGCTGTTCCTGCTCGACAACTGTGAGCAGATCGTCGATGGCGTGGCACGTTTCATTGCCGGGTTGTTGTCGAACGCGCCCGGACTTCGCGTACTAGCCACCAGCCGGGTACCGTTCGAGCTGCGTGGCGAGCAGCGCATCGACATTGGCCCCCTCCTCGTCGAGAAGAACGACGATGCCGGGCCTGCGGTGCAGCTCTTCATCGAGCGAGCCCAACAGATTCGCCCCTCGTTCGAGATGACCAGCGCCAATCAGGAATCGATCTACGAGATCTGTCGCAGGGTCGATGGTATTCCGCTTGCGCTGGAACTGGCGGCTGCGCGGGTTTCTGTACTCAGCCCGGAGGCATTGCGTGCGCGGCTTTCGTCGCGACTCTCGCTGCTCACCTCGACCAGCCGCGATCTTCCCGAACGCCACCAAACGCTGCGCGGCGCGATCGAGTGGAGCTATGCCTTGCTGGGGCCGGAAGAGCAGACCGCCTTCCGCGCGCTCTCGGTCTTCCAGGGTGGCTGGTCGCTGGCCGGCGCCCAGGCCGTGACCGGGCTGGACGACGTCGCCACCATGGAAATCCTCGGTTCATTGCGCGACAAAAGCCTCGTCCGCCTCTCCGAAACCG
>JBBQPB010000152.1:0-5655 GCA_038331435.1 Thermomicrobiales bacterium
GGCCCCAGAGTTTGCCATCGGCAATTTCTCCACCCCAGGCGGGGTGGGCCCAGGCGGAATCGTCGCCGACCGGCACGACATCGATATGCCCGTTGATGGCCAGCGACCGCCCACCGCCCGAACCGGGGAGCCGGGCCGCCAGCGCCGGATAGCGCGGCGGCTCGACCCAGCGTTCGATCTCCATGCCGAACGATTCCAGCTTCGCAGCGATGAGATCGAGACAGCGCTCGGCTTCCGGCTGGAACTCGGCGTTGCTTTCGCTTTGGGAGTCAGACCGGCATGCAACCAATGCACTGGTAAATTCGATCAGCTCGCTGGCTCGCTCGCCGGCCGCGACAAGGATCCGCTCCGAGATCGAATCGATCATCGTGTAAATCTCATCCAGCTCTTGAGCGAGGTACCGCCGTTACTTCTTCGTCTCGGCATTTTCTTCCGCGTTCCGCATGTGATCCGGCAGTAAGCCGAGGAGCTCGATTGGCAGCGGGAAGACGATGGTCGTGTTCTTCTCAGCGCCAATTTCAGCCAGGGTTTGCAGGTAACGGAGCTGGAGGGCGATTGGCTCGCGGGAGATCACCGCGGCGGCTTCGGCGAGCTGCTTGCTTGCCTGGAACTCGCCTTCCGCGTGGATGATCTTGGCGCGCTTCTCGCGTTCGGCTTCGGCCTGGCGAGCCATCGCGCGTTGCATTGATTGCGGCAGCTCGACATCCTTCACTTCGACGATGGAAACCTTTACACCCCACGGCTCGGTTTGCTCGTCGATGATCCGCTGCAATTCGGCGTTGATTTTCTCTCGTTCTGACAGCAACTCATCGAGTGAAGACTGACCCAACACACTGCGCAGCGTGGTCTGGGCGATCTGAGAGGTCGCGCGAATGAAATCGGTCACATTGGTAACAGCCGACGATGGATCGATTACGCGAAAATACGAAACTGCATTCACGCGAACCGTGACGTTGTCACGGGTAATGACTTCCTGGGCCGGCACATCCATGGTGACCGTGCGCAAGTCCACTTTGATCATGCGCTCGACGAATGGGATCAGCAAGATGAGGCCCGGTCCGCGCGGACCCATTAAGCGGCCAAGCCGGAAAACGACGCCGCGCTCGTACTCCTTGACGATCTTGACCGATGCGAGCAAGACAATCAGAACAAACAAAATGATGACGATGAAAAGGCCAAGGCCAACTGCGGCCATAAGGATTTGCTCCTTTCGAGCGCTTGCCGGTAAATTCCGGCTGTCGTGTTATGCGGGTTCGGGCCGCCCCCAGGGCGGGACCGCGACCGAGGCGCCACCGCGCTGCTCGGCCTCAGAAGCCGGGCGGACGACGAGCCGTAGTCCATCGAGGCTGATGACGACCACCGACTTTCCTTCCTCCAGCTCATGATGTCCGGTCGATTCGTCCAGGGTGGCGCTCCAAAGCTCACCCTGCGCGAAAACCATGCCACTCGGCGCCAGCGTTTGCCGGACCACCCCAATGACTCCGATCAATCCTTCGCGGCCAATGTGCGACCGTTTGAAGCGTGTTTTCAAGGCAAGCGCCCCCGTTAAGATGAAAAAGGCAGCCAGGCAGAGTGCGATGGTCCAGACAACCGACCGCGAGAGCTCATACCCTGGTATGCCCTCATCGATAAGCATGAACGATCCGAAGATAAATGCGGCGATTCCTCCAGCGGTCAGTAATCCAGCCGAGGGGAGAAAGACATCGGCGACCAAGAGGAGGAACGCCAACCCCATCAACGCCACGCCGTTCCAGTTGAGCGGTACCGACCCGAGCGACATAAGTCCAATGAGTATGCCGATCACGCCGGCGATGCCGGGCACCATGCCACCCGGGTTCGAGAACTCGAAGAAAAGGCCGAGCATCCCAAGACTCAGGAAGATGTAGCCGGTGGTGGGATTGGCCAGGAACTGCAGCAGGCGCTCAAACCAGCTCATATCGATGTCGGTGGTGCGCGCGTTGGCGGTGGTTAGCGTGACGGGCCCACTGGCCAGTTCGACTGTGACGCCGTCGATAACGTCCAACAGGGTCGTCAGGTCGGGCGCGATGTACTCGATGACGCCAAGTTGAAGCGCCTCGCCGGCGGTGATATTCGCTGCTTGCCGTACGGCGGATTCCGCCCAATCCGCGTTTCGACCGAACTGTTCCGCAAGATTCCGGATACGCGCCACAGCGTCGTTGGTCACCTTTCGGGTCATGGCGTCGACGTCCGAGGTCGAGCCGTCCGCGCCGAGAAAGACCGGCGATGCCGAGCCGATGTTCGTTCCCGGGGCCATGGCGGCGATCTGCGCGGCATAGGTGATGAATACCCCGGCCGAGGCAGCGCGCGCTCCGGTTGGGGCAACATAGACCACAATCGGTACCTCGCTCTGGCGGAAGTCGTCGATGATGTCGTCCATGGCCGAGCTGAGCCCACCGGGGGTGTCCATCTCAAAAACTACCGCCGCCGCACCGTCGCTTTCGGCGCGTTCGATCGTGTTCTCGACATAGCGCGCCATGACCGGCGTGATCGTTCCGTCGATTTCACCCACCACCACCAGCGGTTGGTCCGATTCGGCAACGGTCGAAATGAAAGGCAGGAGGGTGCCAAGCGCAAGCAGCAACAACGCCAGTCCGGCAAATCGGGCGCAGACTGGCTGGGAGTGCTTCGATCGATTGTGTGCAATGAAAAACATGGTGGAACGGCTCCGGGGTCGGGCCAGTTCAATTGGCCCCGATACCGGCAATGATACCGGGCAGGATCCCCTCTTCCTTCCACCGGACACCATTAGGCCGGCAACGGGTTCCGTTTGGCAACAATGAAGACTGGATTGAATCGATTCGGACTCGACTTGGTTCCAGTTTCAGGGTCAGCGCTACAGGAACTCGTGCGCGACGATGATCCAGGCGCTGATGCCGGTCAGCATAACGGTAATCCCCACCGCGGCCCAGAAGAGCGACTGCTGGCGCTTCAATCCCCACTGCGAGAAGTTGATCAGGATGATGCGTAGCCCGTTGAGTGTGTGATAGAAGACAGCGCCGACCAACGCGATCTCCATCGGAACCAGGAACGGATTCCCGTAGACCGCGACCGCTTCATCGTAGACCTCGCGTCCAAAGCCGATCAGCATGATGTCGAGAATGTGGACCAGGAGGAAGAAGAGAATGCCAGCGCCGGCAACGCGATGCAGGATCCAGGCGTATTGCCCGAGATCGCCGCGATAAATGGGCCGAGTGCCGAGGCGAATGTGCCGCGCAATGTAGATCACGAGCGCCAAACCTCCGACATAGGTCAGCACTGCGAAGACATAGAGCGACCACACGATGATGTCGGCCACCCAGAACGAGTCCGCCAGCGGGCCGGTGTTCGCGCGTCCCTGGGCTTCGTCGAAGGCGAAGATGGTGACCAAGCCGAGCGCGAAGAAAACAATTCCGATAACCCACATCAGTGAATTCAGGGCCACGCGCCAGCCACGCCCGCGCACCAGATCGGTGATGATCGTGCGCATACCGAGAATGCCGTGCCAGAGGGCAAAGAAGAGCAACAAGAAGTCGAACGTGCGCCAGACCGGACTCGCCCAGCGATTCGCCACGAAATCAAATACGGTATCGGACGGAACATTGATGAAGTGCGTGATGATGATGTGACCACAGGCCAGGATCACCAGCGCCAGACCCGAGACCCGCAGGAAATACCAAGCGAACCGATCGAACCCAGGGATGCCCGCGTTCACTTCTGAATTCGGTCGCTCCGAAACTACCGACGACATCCAGCCCAATCCTTCCTGTCACCCAGGTTGCTTGCCGCGGAGCAAGTCAGCCTTCACCTTGCCGTGTCATTGTACGATCTTGCGGCGGACGAACCGTGGCCACCCGATCGGATGTTGCATGACCCAGGTTCCCGAGCACGATTCGCGGCGCGCCTTCCCGGCATGGATGGTCTTTGGCGCGCCCGTTGTCGTCATGGCGGGTATCTTCCTGCTCTCGAGCCGGTCACATTTGCCCAATCTCGACGGTGGCCGCGACATTCAAAACATTGTTGGGCACTTTGTCGCATATGCTGCGCTCGGAGCATCGCTGGCGGTGCTACTGCGATCTCTTGGCTGGAGCCTGCTGCGCGCGCTGCTCGTGGCTATTGTGCTTGCCACGCTTTATGGTGTGACGGACGAGTTTCACCAGTCGTTCGTGCCAAACCGCAGCACCGATCCCAAAGATGTGCTGGTCGATTTTCTGGGCGCGACCGCGGGCGCCCTTGCTGCCATGCGACTCATGGATATTTGGGCGTCGTCAACTAGTGCGTCGTCGGATGCTGACCCAAACCCGCCGGCGGACGAGAGTTTCTGACGAATCCTGCCAGCGCGATCAGCGTCAGCAGATACGGCAGCGCCAGCAACAGCTCGGTGGGAATGCCGATTCCCTTGACCTGTCCCTGAATCTGGAGTGCCTGCGCACCGGCGAAGAGCAGGCACGCTCCCAGCGTTCCAAACGGCATCCAGTTGCCAAAGATGACCGCGGCCAGCGCAATGAATCCACGGCCGGCAGTCATATCGCGCGTAAAAAGCGAGAGCGACCCAATCGAAAGATAGGCGCCGCCTGTCGCCGCCAACATGCCGCTGGTCATCACGGCAAGGTAGCGAGTGCGGTCGACCTGGATACCGACGCTTTCGGCGGCTTGTGGGCTTTCACCACTCGCCATCAAGCGCAAACCAGGTTTGGTTTCGCGCAGGAAATACCAGACCACCGGAACGCTCACAAATGCGATCGGCACCAATACGCTCATTCCGGCAGTGACGTTTGGAAGCGTTTCGACCGTCGGGGTCCGGCCAGATTGTCCCCAAATACGTTGCGTGAGAAAGATAGTTATTCCTGCCGCCAGCAGATTGATGGCGGTACCGGTCACAATCTGGTCGGAACGCAACCCGATGCTCCAGAAAGCGTGGATCAAGCCCACTGCGCCGCCAGCCAGAATGGCGCAAATCAATCCCCACCAGGGGTTATGCAGGTAGTACGTGCCCAGCACGCCTACGAACGCTCCAGTCAGCATCATGCCTTCGAGGCCGATGTTCATAATGCCAGAACGCTCGCAGATCAATCCGCCCATCGCCGCAAAGAGCAAGGGGGTGGCCATGCGTAGCACCGCCTTGAGCAGGTTGACATCGAAGAAATCGGCCATAGGACTAGACCTTCCCTGCTCGCTGCATCAAAGCTCGGGTTGAATGCCCGGCTCGACGCCGATCGTGTCGCTGTATTCATCGGTGCGGGTATTGCGCCGGTTGGCCCACCACGATTGCGCCCGGCCCGAGGCTGCCAGTGCCGCAAACGCGAGGATCACCAATCCCTGCAGCACGAGCACGAGCTCCTTCGAGGTTCCAGCCTGGTTTTGCATGGCGGTCGATCCGCTACGCAAGGTGCCAAAAAGCAATGCGGCCAACACAACCCCGAACGGATTGTTGCGTCCAACTAATCCGACCGCGATGGAGGCGAAGCCATATCCCTGCGGCGCGTTGTATTGCTGTCCGAGCAGACCAAGCGTCTCGCTCGAGCCGCCCAATCCGCCGAGCGCCCCGCTGATGAACATCGCGATGGTGATGGTGGCGCCCCAGCTCATGCCGGCATAGGCGGCGGCGCCCTTGCTGATCCCGACCGTGCGCAACCGGTAGCCAAAGGTGGTGCGAAA
>JBBQPB010000153.1:0-5652 GCA_038331435.1 Thermomicrobiales bacterium
AACTCATGCTCGACTCGTCTGGTTCGATGGCGGAGGAAACCAACAACGGTGAACCAAGAATCGATGCCGCGAAGCGGGTCCTTACCGACGTGATCGCTGCCATTCCCTCCAATCGCCCTGAGCTCAACGTTGGGTTCCGCGTCTTCGGCCACCAGGGCAACAACACGCAGGCCGGCAAGGCAGAAAGCTGTCAATCATCGGACCTCACGGTGCCCATCCAGGGAGTTAACAAGGAGGCACTTCAGTCTCAGGTAGACGACTACAGCCCGGTGGGCTGGACGCCGATAGGTCTTTCGCTGCAACGCGCGAATGACGATTTCCCGGTTGCCTCGGACACGGTCAAGAATGCCATTGTCCTGGTTACCGACGGCCTCGAAACCTGCGATGCCAACCCATGTGCCATCGCGACGTCCCTGAAACAGGGCAACAAGCAAATCACCGTCTATGTCGTCGGTTTAGGACTCGACGAAGAGGAGCTGCGAATCACGAGCTGCATCGCCGAGAACTCGGGTGGCCGCATCATAGGCGCCCAGAATGCGGAAGAATTGTCCGTTGCCCTCTTCACCTTCCTCGAAGAGCTTCAGGTAGTGGTCACCACTGGCTTCCTGGAAATCGAATCGATCGGCGGCCTCTACCCGCTGGCCACGGTTAGCTGTGCGGGGCAGGGAGCCACCGACAGCGATCCGAACGCGGCCGAACCGTTCACCTATACCTTCACCACCGAGACGAATACCGTGGAGGTGCCGGTCGGCGTCTGCGCTCTGGTTTGGACCAATCCGAGCGGGCAAGACACCGAGATCAAGGTCAATATCGAGGGAGAGCGGACCACGTTCGTTCGCGGTTCGCTGATCAAGTTTCCGAACGGCGCGGGCGAAATCTATGTGCTGAAGGCGCAGGATGGGACTGTGATTTGGCAGGACCAGATCGAGCAGGGTGACTGGGTCTGGGTACTGCCCGGAATTTATACCTGCGACCTGCTCGAGCTCGTCGGGGACCCGATCTTGATTTCGTTCACGGTGCAGACGCTACCTGGTTCCGCCACCCAGGTCGAGATCTTCACCGCGCCCTGACCAAAGGCTGCCACAGGAGCAACAGGAGCAATTCGAAGAGCCCACAACAGCTCGATGCTGCTGCTCGCAGTGAGGTAACCAGCCTTGAGCCAGAACGACGGGGACACCAATCGGTTCGATCGATGGCCAGCGGTGCTTCCCGTCGTTCCAGCGTCGACGATCGCGCAACTATCCGTTGGCTACCTGATCAGTGGTGATGTACCAGTCGCAAACGATTGCCTGGCTGCTGTCGACCGTGAACAAAGGAACTCCGCCGCCCTCGAACTTGGTTCCGTGATAGAGCACGGCTCCACTGTTCTGGTTAGAGCAATAGGCATAACCGGCGGTGGAATCGTCGGCGGAAAGCGTCACCTGAGTGGCGCTCGAAAAGCCATCCAGAATCTCAGCGGTACCCACCCCGACCGCATCGGTCGTGAATGAAACCGGATCCGCCTCAAGACTGGCGAAGGTGAAGGTCACCCCTCCGACTCCGTTCGCATGACAAGCCTCATACAGCCCGATATCGGGAGCGTTCACGTCCTCGCTCGAGCACGTTGCTGCGTGGACGGTAAAGGCGACCGGTCCGGTGAGCACGTCGTCCGCTCCAACGGACGAAGAGGTGGCAAGCGGCAAACAAGCGCCGCAGACGAGCACAATGGCGATCAACATTCTTCGCATGGGTTCCCCCTTTTCTGCGAAGTCGTGTCGGTTGTGCGGAGTGTGGGTGCGGGACCGCTGGCCCTTCTGGTCTACTCGACGGGGGGATATTCGTCAAATGACCAAGCCATTGTTTGCCGCGAACGTACGCGCTATTTTGCCTCGTGACCCGGTTTGGCGAGATTTCAATGCCGCAAGGGTTCAACCGCGCGTAAGACCTATTCCACCACCTCGACCACGCCCATCATCGAGTGATCCTCATGGAAGAGGAAATGGCAGTGGTAGACGAACTTCCCGGTGTAGTCGAGGAAGCGGCTGCGAATCGTGACCGAGCCGTCAGGCGGAATCATGAAGGTGTCGTCGTAACCATGCGCGGTACGCGGTTCGCCATTGATCGCGACGACCTGGAAATCGTTGACGTGAATGTGAAACGGATGCCATTCCTGACTGACATTGACCAGTTCCCATTCTTCCAACGCGTTCAGCGGCACGGTTTGGTCGATACGGTTTTCGTCGAAAAGACGGCCGTCAATCAGGTACGGATTGTCGTCATCGTCGACGATCTGGAAAAGCAGTGACCGCTGCCGGTCAACCTGGTACTGGCTGAGATCCTCGAACGGCACCAGAAACGCGGGCATCGGCGTCGCAACGACCGGGTCGCCCTCAATGATGACGGTTCCCAGGAGCAGGTCATCGGTCGCCTGAAACCCGACGCCCCAGAGCAAACTGCGCAGTGCATAGGTACCTGGTACCTCGAAGGCCTGCACCAGCACATCGGCCCGCTCCCCTGGGCCGAGCACGATCGAGTTAGCCAGTTGCGGCGAATCGAACGCATTGCCGTCGGCGGCGATTTGGTAGAGCGAGTGACTGGCGAGAGCAACGTTATAGACGATACCCGAGGTCAGATTCCCGATCAGCAACCGCTGGATCTCGCCGGGCCGCATGCGGATCACCGGTTGCCACTGACCATTGATCAGCGTCAGCGGGTCGAATTGCAACCCCGTCGGGAGCACCATGCCAGTGGTGTCGAACTGGGTCGATTGGATCGCCATGACCTTCATCGGGTAATCCCCCAGCTCAGGCACCAGATCGGCCAGACCATCGACCACCATCATCCCTGCCAGCCCGAGTGCCACCTGACGGTGGGTGTTGCCGTGATGGTGCGGGTGGTACCAGTAAGTCCCGGGTGGGTGATTGGTCGGGAGCACGATCTCGTAGTCGAACGATGCTCCCGGTTCGATCGAGACGAAAACGTTGTCACTATTCTCACTCGGCGATACATGAAATCCGTGGGTGTGCAGATTCGTCGTCTGGTCGAACTCATTGATGACGCACACCTTTAACGTGTCGCCGGCATGTACCCGCAGCGTTGGTCCTGGCAGGCTTCCTTCGTACGTAAGGGTCGTGACGTCTCGCCCAGCCACGATAGCCGGGCCGAATGCCGCGGTCAGCGTGGTTTCCAGCACCCCGTTCTCGCTCTTCCGTACCGGTGGGTCGGCGAATTCTTCTCCTGCTACAAAACCGAACGCAATCGGGTCGGTGACCGGTGTCGGCTGCGGTCCGGTCGTCGGAGTGGCGGCATGGTCGTGTGTGCTGGTCTCAGCAGTTTTGCCCGGAAAATGCGGCGTTGCTGCGGGCATGCCATCTTGGCGCGCGCCAGCAACCAGCGTCCAGCCGAGCGCTGGAACGACTCCCAGCGCACCTGTGGCAGCCCCGACCGCAAGTATCTTCCGACGGGAGCGCCCTGTCGTTGCGAGCCCGGTCGAAGAAACACCTGATTCCACCATACGTTCGAATCTCCATCCATTGCGCGAGGTTGCCAGCACGGTTTGTGGATCGTGGCGAACGAAAGGGATCGTATCTCCCTCTGGGACAGGTTGAGGTCGCTCCAATCGAATGCCGGTCCGGCGGCAGAATCACATCCGCTCCGCTATTCGCCCGAGAGCCAGATCTCGATCGTCTTGGACCAGTACCGCAGATCGTCTGTTGGCTCCACGGTGACCATTCCGCGCGCGCCGAGATAGACGCCGCTCCCACCTACGATGGTTCGTGTGGATGTCCCGGGTTCGCTCGGCTGAATTCACTGCAATTCCAATGTGCTGCCGTCCGGGAAAAGAAGTGTTTCGATCAGAACGCAATCGCCGGACGAGAGGGCAGTGCAGGCTCCCTGCGTGGTGGCGCCAGTATCGTTCGCGTTGCTTTCGTCGTAGAGCGGATCCGCCCCCCAAATGATCATATCGCCGGCCGAGGGTCCTTCATCTCCAAGATCGATGTTGGTCACAGAGTTAGCGTGCTCCACCAGCGCGATCGTGATATCTGGCTCGCCACCCGCGATGGGAGTGGCATCCTGCGCGATCGCTGGTGAGACAGCCAGCAGGGTAAGCAAAAGGACCGCGAACGCAACGGTACGGCGGATCATCTGGAGAACGCTCCTTCTCAAACTAAGCTGCAATCAACCGGGTGCATCGTATCATCGACGAATTCCTCCGGTTTTGCGTCAAAGGGGCCACTCGGTGTGCGGCGCCATGCGAGGATGCCGCAACATCATTGTCAATCCGGGAGAACAGCGCCAGCCATGCAGATCGAGCAAATCGAGGTCATCAATCTTCGCTTTACATATCCGAACGAGTGCGGCTTCTGGTATGGCGGCGGCATCGCCACTGGCCGGCTAACCTCACTGGTGCTGGTCCATGCGTCCGGTGGGCAAATCGGTATCGGTTCGGTCTATAGCCATCCCGATCTCGTACGCACCATCATCGAAGGCCACCTGCGCCCACTGCTGCTCGGCCGCGACCCGCGTGAAGTCGAAGACCTCTGGCACTTCATGTATCGCCAGACACGCTGGTATGGCCGCAAGGGCGCGGCCATGTCGGCTATTGGCGGGGTCGAGATGGCCTGTTGGGACCTGCGTGGCAAGGCACTGGGCAAAAGCGTCGCCGCCCTGCTGGGAGCCGAGCGCACTGCCGTGCCCGCCTACGCCAGCGGCTTGCTCTGGAACCGCGATCTCGATGCCCTGGGCGCCGAAGCGCAACGGCATGTCGCCAATGGCTTTCGCCGCGTCAAGATGCGCCTCGGGATGAGTGAGGTTGCGGACATCGCTGCGGTGACCACTGTCCGGCAAGCGGTTGGTCCCGACATCGGCGTCATCGTCGACGCCTCCATGCGCTACTCGCTGCCGGTGGCGCTCCGCATGGCGCGGGTGCTCGAGGAGCTGAACGTCTTCTGGTACGAAGAGCCGTTCGAACCGGAAGATATCGACAACTTCGTCGCTTTGCGAAAGCAGATCTCGGTGCCCATCGCCGCGGGAGAGAACGAGTTCGGGGTGCAAGGCTTCCGCGAGCTGTTGCGGGCCGGCGCGGTCGATATTGTGCAACCCGATGCCTGCCGGGATGGCGGTATCGGGGAAACCCATCGGGTCGGCAAACTGGCTCAGGAGTTTGGGGTCTCGGTCGCCACCCACACCTGGAGCGACGCCGTCGCCCTCACGGCCAATGCCCATATCATCGCCTCGCTCCCGAATGGCCTGACCGTCGAGGTCGACCAGACCGGCAATCCGTTCATCGACGACCTGCTGGTGGAGCCCATCGTGGTGCGCGATGGTTTGCTCGCCATCCCGGATAGCCCCGGGCTGGGGATCGAGCTCAACATGGACACGGTCGATCGCCTGCGAGTGCCAACCGGTACGACCGTCGGCGATGGTAACTACTCCGACTTCCTCTGGGGCGCCCGGCATCTCGCGCCGCCCTCGCCTTACCAGTCCATCGAGATCAACGCATGACTGCTTCTCGCCGCATCGCTATCGGTCCCAGGCGGCGGAGCATACGATCGGTCGTCCGAAAGCGTGCTCCGGGCCGATTCTACCCATACCGCCGACCTCAGCCAGATCGAGGTGCCCACCCTGGTCATCGGCGCCCAGCACGACACCATGGACCCCACTCATATGGAA
>JBBQPB010000154.1:0-5647 GCA_038331435.1 Thermomicrobiales bacterium
GATTCGCGACGAAGACCGGTTCGATGACACCTTCATCGACAGTTGGGAACAGCCGCAAAGCTATGGTGCCGCCATCCTGCACGTGATCCTTCATGACAACGAGCACCGGCAGGAAATCCTGCACATCCTCAATCGACTCAGCGTCGAAAACCTCCCGGAGATCGACCACGCCCTCTGGGACTTCGTCCGCCGCGGCCTGTTCGTGACCGACTAGATCAGCCGAAAATACCGGTGGAGTGTTGATCCACCGGTATCTTCGCACCAGCTCGGCACGCTTGCGCGAAGCGCTACCCAGGTTGTCCTGCGGAACCGTTCGAGCCTGTTACCGACTCACCAGTTCCCGAATGATCAGTCGAGATAGATCCGGTCGCGGAACAGGCGGAGCAAATGCTCCGCCTGTCGCTCAGCTTGCTCGTTGGCTCAACGTGATCTCTGAATCGCTTACTTGTTCCACTTCAGCTGTGGAATCACCTTCTCGCCGTACGTTTTGATGAACGGTTCCTGATTCCGGTTGACATTGTGCACGTAGATCTCGTCGAACCCGAGATCGATGAAATGTTGCAAGTATTCGACGTGCTTATCGAGATCGGCAGTGGTCAGCACGCGGTTCTTGAAGTGCTTTCCTTCCACCATCTTTGCCATGATTTCGAAATCCTCGGGATTGCGAATGTCTCCCTTCGGAAAGGCCATGCCGCCGTTCGGCCAGTCTTTGACCGCCAGGTCGATCGCTTCCTGCTCAGTGTCAGCGAGGGAAACCTTGACCTGGATCATCTTCGGCATCGTGCTCGGGTCCTTACCCGCCTCGATAGCACCCTTCTCGAATCGCTCCATGAGCATCTTGAGCTTCTCGTCGGCAGCACCGACCAGGATGAGTCCGTCGACCATCTTGCCGGTGCGATAAGCCTGGATCGGTCCCGCGGTGGCGATATAAATCGGCGGGGGCGACTCCGGCAAGGTGTAGATCCGCGCGCTTTCGACATTGAAGTGATCGGATTTGTACTTGACCACCTTGCCAGTGAAGAGTTTCTGAATGATCTCTATCGACTCGGCCAGCCGAGTCAAGCGCACCGGCGCCTCCGGCCAGTATTCGCCGGTGATGTGCTCGTTCAACGCTTCGCCGGCGCCCAGACCAAGAAAAAACCGGCCGGGGAACATGGCTTCCAGCGTGCAGGCCGCCTGCGCCAGGATGGCCGGATGATAGCGATACCCCGGCGGTGTTACGCCCGTGCCGAACTTGAGCTTGGTCTCGACGCCCAACGCGCCCATCCATGACCATACGAACGCCGACTGTCCCTGCGATGGCACCCAGGGATGAAAGTGGTCCGACGCCATGATTGCGCCAAACCCCTGCTCCTCAGCCAGTTTCGACCAGGTCAGCAGATCTGTCGGATGAAACTGCTCGAAGCTCGCCGCATATCCAACGATACCCATCGGTTCTCCTTCAACTCTCGGATGAGACGAATGTTACGTACCTTCATGATACGAGCAAGCAGCCCCTGGAGTGCCAAGGCAGAAGGCATTGTCGCGCTTTACCGGAACATATCCCGCCCCGGATCGAGCAACAGCTCCCGCCCGCTGCCATGTGGCATGGAGAGCGGCGGTTGATACCCCCGGATCAAGGTTACAGGTCGCCGGTCGAGCTTGTTGGACACCAGCTCCGCTGCGCAGGCCAGCTCGTCCGCCACAGCGATGACCGTCACGTGCAACTCATACCCCGCGTCGTCATACTGGCCGCGGTAGTCGATCAACGCGGCCATTCCGGCCACGCCGATGGCGACATTAACGATCCCGACCCGCCACGGTCGCCCGAACGAATCGGAGACGATCACTCCCGGCTTGACGCCAAAACGCTCACCCAGTCCATCACGAATCGCCTGCGCCGAACCGTCCGGATCGACCGGAAGTAAGCACACCGTATCCGCTTCCACGTTCGAAGCATCGACGCCGGCATTCGCACAGACGAACCCGTGGCGGGTTTCGCTGATTAGCACACCCCGGTCCATGCGGACGATACGCTTCGACTCGCGTAAGACGACCTCGATCTGACGCGGATCCTTTTTCCACTGCTCCGCGAAATCGAGCGCGAAGGCTGATGGCTCGACAGTCCGGAGATCGACAAGCTGACCTTCGGCTTTGCTCACGATCTTCTGGGTCACCACCAGCACATCGTCTTCACGCAATCCGTTTCCGGACTCGTCGATCGCATCGCCGATCATGCCAACCATGTTGTCTCCGGGTTGCACCTCCGGCAACCTGGGAAGACCGATGATTTGCAGCGCGGCCATCTCCTCGTTCATCGTGCCACCTGTTCCACCTTCGCTTGCGCCCGCAACGCATCGAGCTGGGCCAGATCTTCCGGGGTGTCGAGATCGAACGAGGTGCCGGGTGCTGTTGCCGTCATAGCATCGACCCCCAGGCGGGCCGCTTCATCCTGGTGCTTGCCAAAGCTTCCCTCTCCAAACTGGAAGACGAACGGTTCTCCAAACGCGTCCAGCCGCACCATCAACGCATTGGTCCCGGTTCGATGCCGGTCCGGCGCGATAACGACCGGTGCATCGCGGCGCAACACATTGTCGATATCGGCACTCGAAACCAGCGGCAAATCCGCTGGCAAGATCAGCACAGTCGAAACCCCCATGCCGCGCACCGTTGCCGCCGCTTGCTCGAGCGCTGGATTCAATCCCGGTCGAGCTGATTCTTGCCAAAGCAATTGGATCGCGGGATCGACTCGCTCGACTTCCGCCAGCGCATCCGGATCGGGGCTGATCACCACGACCTCGGCGCGCGACACGGTTTCCAATGCGGCTCGCACCACTCGGTCTAACATCTCTCGGGTCAACGCCGAGCGCGCCGCCGGATCGAGCACCGCTGACAAACGGGTCTTGCCATCGCTCAATGAGCGGATGGGAATGACAATGGCAGCTCGTGCGCTCATGCCGGTCCCGCATCAGAGCGCAACGACAAACCGAAGTCGATCACCTCGCGACCCAATCGCGCCCGGTCATCCTTGCCGCCCATGATGGTTTGCAACGCTCGCGCTGTCAGCCCCATCGCCTCGATGGCCGGAAGCGAGCCGGCATCCTGCTCGTCCAGCACATAGCCGTCGATCGACGATCGCAGGATATGCGCCACGCCCACCGCGCTGGCATCGTAGCCGAGACTGGACAGCATTCGGTCAGCCGGTCCCTTCAGCGCCTTGCCCTGGATGATCGGACTGATCGCCACCCGCGGCGCGCGGCTTTGCTCGATTGCGTGCCGTAGCTCCGGAATCGCCAGCAGCGGGCCGATGCTCACAATCGGATTCGACGGGCAGAAGACGATCAGCTCAGCCGACTCGATTGCATCCAACGCCTCCTGGGTGGCGCTGGCGGCTTCGATGCCGGCAAAGCGGACACCTGTGACCTCATCTTGCTGTTGCCGGCGCACGAAATAATCCTGGAACGCCAGCTCGCCGTCCGGGGTCTGGACCATTGTGGCCACCGGTTCGTTGGTCATTGGCACGATGTGGGCGGCGATTCCGAGCCCGTGCGACAAACGGCTGGTCACCTCAGAGAGCGTTTGACCTTCGCGCAACCAGGCACTCCGCAGAATATCAGTCGCGAAATCCCGATCCCCAACCAGGAACCAGGTCTCGATCCCGTACGCCGCGATACCATCCAGGGTCCCATGGGTGTCGCCCGAGATCCCCCATCCGCTCACAGGGTTCGCGATCTTCCCCAGTGTGTACATCACGGTGTCGAGATCGGGAGAGATTCGCAAACCAAAGAGCTCGAAGTCGTCGGCGGTATTCACAATGACCGTCAGGTCGACGTCATCGAAAGCATGCATCAGCCCCTGAGCCATCTTCGCTCCGCCGACTCCCCCCGCCAGCGCCACGATCCTTGTCATGCTCTTCCTATCATGCTGAATAGCGTGTCCAGTTCAAACGATGGGCGCCACGTTCCCATCATTCTGAATAGTGCGTCCAACCCTGAAGGTCGCATCTGTAGGCCATATCACGTTCCACAAGGGTTGTCATTTTGAACGAAGTGAAGAATCGCTCTCGTCGAACGCTCCTGAAAGCCGCGCAGCCGAAAACCGAGACGCTACCCAAGCTTTCAAGGTCGAACTAATCTTCGAAACCGTGCGTATCGACCGAATCGATTTTCAGTGTCAGCGCGATGCGATGTTGCTTGCTGTACATCTCGTTCATCTGCTTTTCGGCTTCTGCCTCCCCGACATAGCGAGTTGTCACCGCGCGCATGGTTTCCTGTCCGTTTTCCGGATCGTTGTCGACCACGATCGTGCCACGCATCGCGACATACCGTTGACCGTCTTCGATGCAAAGCGACGCCCGCCCGTCCCGCTCGAGATTCTTGTCCTTAACGCGACCCTTTTTGGTGTTCATCAGGATCGTGTCGCCATCGATCGGCAAGTACCACATCACGGTTTGTTGGGGGGCGCCATCGGCGTTCAACGTCGCCAGCACGCCGAATCGAATCTCGTTCAGGAAGTCAAGTTGTTGATCAGAAAGCTTCATCGTTTGGCATCATCCCGTTCTTATCTTCGATAAGTCCTCAGTCGCTAAGTATGGCGGTTTTTGTCAGCCAGGTGCGGAGTCGTTCACGCCAGATGGTTCGTCGGATAGTTCCGCCTCAGGCATATCTGATTGAATCTGGATCCTCTTGTTGCGTTTCGCCGCAGCCAAACCTCTGCTGCGCGCTGGCAAAATGCAGGCTATGGGGGTGATCACAGTTCATTGGGGGATAGTGTGCGATGGACGATCGCCGATTCGATTCAGTCGTAAAAGCAGTTGGCAGCAGCGTCAGTCGGCGTTCATTGCTCAAGGCCATATTCGGAATGGAAGCCGTCAGCGCAACTGGCGCAGCCGTGCACAATCGAGACGAGGCAGCTCGGCACGGCTTCAGTGGCCCGTCCTTTCCTTGGTCTCCTACGTCGTCACCAACTCCGATCCCTCTCTGTGAGCCGGACGGGCAGTTTTGCGACCTGTATGACCCGAGTATGCGCTGTAGCGGGATATGTATCTTTAACGCGATGTCCCCATCCGCGGTAACTGCGTATCGTAGCCACCCCCCCGTGGTCGCTTTCACACCGCTACACTCCCCGCATGATCAACTGGGGAGAATGCAGCTGACATGTCGATCTCGGTACTTCCCGTCGATGCCACATCGCCGTTCGTTTTGGCCATCGACATCGGCACGTCGTCTGCCCGCGCCATCCTTTATGACGCGACCGGCCGAGCGATCCAGCATCGCCATGCCCAGGTCCCATATGAAATCGAAACCGGGCTGGACGGCCGTTCCACGTTCGATGCGGGCGCACTTCGCCGCCTGACCGAATCGGTGATCGATGAAGTCTGTGACGAAATGGGCAACGTCGCTGTCGCCGCTGTGGGTATCTCCTGTTTCTGGCACAGCATCGTCGGCCTGAATGCGGACGGCGACCCCATCACCCCGGTCTTCTATTGGGGAGACAACCGATCGGTCGAACAGGTCAACCAGCTCCGCGCCACGCTCGATCAACAGGAATGGCGCGCCCGCTCCGGATGCATGTTCCATTCGAACTACTGGCCGGCCAAGCTGCTCTGGTTAGAGCAAACCGACCCGGAGACCTTCGAGCTCGTGCGCCTCTGGACCGCGCCGACCGG
>JBBQPB010000155.1:0-5628 GCA_038331435.1 Thermomicrobiales bacterium
CAGTTGCCCGGCTTTCACGTCCGAACCGATCTGCCTGACGCTCTCACCCGGCTCGACGAAGTCCTGGTGGATGATCACGCTCTCGTCAGCGGTTTCCGTGTTCTCCACCTTGACCACCGCATCCGCGCCCTTCGGCAGAGCTGCACCGGTCATGATCTTGATCGCGGTGCCTGGGGTTACTTGGATGGCGATGAGCTGGCCCGCAGCCTGTACGCCAACGACATCACGCCATGGCGAACCGTCATTCGAAATGACCGCGTACCCGTCCATTGTCGACGCGGCAAAGGCCGGGAAATCCTCGCTCGCAACGAAGTCGGCTGCCAGGATGCGGCCGGTTGCTTCGAAGAGGGGAATCTGCTCAGTTGGGAGGAGCGTGGTGTACGCGAGTACCGTTGCCAGCGCCTCGCTCGGATGACGCAGGCGATCGAGTTCGTCTTCGGGGCCCTGAAACGTCAAGAAAAAGCGCCTTTGATTGTCCGCCAAAATGGATTTATCCAATTCGGGCGGCATGGTACCATCTCGATCACCTTCTAAGTAGGTGGGGTAGGACCTGCTGGACAGAGCCAGTACAATACCATAGCGCAAGGTGCGTTCCGGGGGCCGTAACGGATGGTAGCACCACGACGCGCGATGCGATCATGACCAAGACTAAAGAAGTCAGTACGAGGAACGGAGCTGTTGCTCTCGCCGACATTCCGCCGGCCGGGACGTTGGACGCTGTCGTAGAGCTCGATCCCCAGATTTCGATAGTAGCCAATACCCTTCTGGATGAGCTCCGGGCGCAGAACTTCTCCGACAAGAGCCTCGACACGGTGGCGCGCGGGATCGAGTTCGCGGTCGAACATCACGAAGGCATGCTGCGCCGCTCCGGTGAGCCGTTTGTTCTCCATCCGCTCGAAGTCGGTCTTATCCTCGCCCGCATGCGACTTGACTCGGACACTATCGCCGGCGCGCTCTTGCACGATCTGGTCGAGGACACCGAGGTCACCTATGACGACATCGACAAGCAATTCGGTCCGCGGGTAACCAACCTGGTCAATGGGGTTACCAAGCTCTCCAAGCTACCCTGGACCGGCGATGTCGACCATTCCAAACGGGAGAAGGAAGCGCAGGCCGAAAGCCTGCGCAAAATGTTCCTGGCAATGGTGGACGATATCGGGGTGGTGCTGATCAAGCTCGCCGACCGCCTGCACAACATGCGCACCTTGCAATTCATGCCGCCGGAATCGCAGCAGCGAATCGCGCAGCAGACGATGGAGATTTATGCGCCGCTGGCGAACCGCCTCGGCATCTGGCAGTTCAAAAGCGAGCTGGAAGACCTCTCATTCAAATTTCTTTTTCCTCATGAGTACGAGACGGTCCGCAAGGGGATCGAGCTCCGTGGCGCCTCCGAATGGGAATATATCGAGCGGGTCAAGACGACGCTGCTCGAATCGCTGCAAGACGCTGGCATCGAGGCAACGCTAACCAGCCGCACCAAACACATCTATTCGATCTATCGAAAGATGAATCTCAAACGACGCACCATCGATGAGATCTACGATCTGATCGGAATTCGCATGGTGGTCGAAGAAAAGCGTGATTGCTATGGCGCGCTCGGGGTGGTGCATGCCATGTGGCACCCGGTCCCGGGCGAGTTCGACGATTACATCGCCACGCCCAAAGAAAGCATGTATCAAAGTCTGCACACGGCCGTGATCGGTCCGGAAGGGCACGGCCTGGAGATCCAGATCCGCACCTCCGAGATGCATGAGATCGCTGAATACGGCGTTGCGTCCCACTGGCGATACAAAGAAGGACGCAAGGCGGATGCTCGGGTCGAGGCAAAGATCGCCTGGCTGCGCCAACTGATGGAGTGGCGCGAGGAAGTCAGCGATGCGGAAGAGTTTGTCGAATCGCTGAAGTCGGACGTCTTCAAGGATCAGATCTACGTTTTCACTCCGAAGGGCGACATCATCGAGCTCCCGTCGGGAGCGACGCCACTCGACTTTGCTTATCGTATTCACACCGAAGTCGGACACCATTGTGTCGGCGCTAAGATCAACGATCGCATGATCCGGCTTGACCACAAGCTGCAAAACGGCGATGTGGTCGAAGTCTTGACCAGCAAGTCGAAAGTGGGGCCCAGCCGAGACTGGTTGCAGGAAGACAACGGCTACATCACAACCGCTGGAGCGCGCGAGAAGATCCGCCAGTGGTTCCGCCGGCAGGAGCGGGATGTCAACGTCGAGCAGGGTCACGAGGCGTTGCATACCGAGCTCCGCAAGTTGGGGCTCGACTACAAGTTCAGTGACGTGCTCAGCCATTTCCCGCGCTACACGAAGATCGACGACTTCCTGGCCGCGATCGGTTACGGCGGTATCTCGGCGCAGGCGATTGCCACCAAGCTGGGTGAAAATGGTGCAAAGGACGTCGTTTCGGCGACGCCGCACATTCCGAAACCGAAAGCTCCTCAAAGGATCGTGGCTGGCGGGGTAGGCGATCTGCTCACGAACCTGGCTGCTTGTTGCCGGCCGGTGAATGGAGATGAGATCGTCGGGTATGTGACGCGGGGACGTGGGTTGACCGTCCACCGAAACGATTGTCCCAACGTCATCCATCTCACCGATCGGGAACGCTTGATCCCCGTGGCCTGGGATGAAAAGGGTCCCGATGCGTCGTTCCCGGTGCCCATTGTCGTCCGTGCCAACGACCGGGTCGGACTCCTCAAGGACATTTCCACCCTCCTCTCCGATGAACGCGTCAACATCCTCTACACGCACACCCGAACCCATGATGACCGCGAGGTCACCATCGACATCACAGTCGAGGTCGTTGACGTGGGACAGCTGAGCCGGGTATTGCACAAGCTGGACGGAATCCAGGGAGTCTATGAAGTGCGGCGCGATACCTCCGGTTCGCGAAGCTCGGCCGCTTGACGATGCAGGGAACTGGACAGGTGCTCGCCATCGGCGAGTTCCTGATCGACCTGATCGCTACCGGAGATGCCACCAGCCTGCTCGATGCCGAAATGCTCGCGGTGCGACCCGGTGGCGCTCCGGCGAATGTTGCCGTTGCCCTGGCGAAACAGGGACTCGATGCAGGGCTGTGCGCGGTGGTCGGCAACGACCCGTTCGGGGAGCGATTGATCGGCGTGCTCGATGCCCATGGGGTCGATCGCAGCCGGGTGCGGCAAGATTCCGCGGCGGATACGACCCTCGCAATGGCCTGGAAGGATGCGCGCGGCGATGGGCATTTCCGCTTGTTGCGTCAGGCGGATATCAGACTCGATGTCACCGACATCGATGCGGCAGGAATCGATAAGCTTGCCGCCATCGTGGTTGGCTCGTGTTCATTGAGCCATCAACCGTCGCGCACGGCCATCGAACATGCTGTTCAGCTCGCGTTATCGCAAAACGTGCCGGTTTGCTTCGATGTCAACATTCGTCCCACCATCTGGGCAGATCGACCATCAGCCTGGGCAGCCTGTGAACCAATCCTTCGGGCGAGCACGCTGGTCAAGCTCAGCATGGATGATGCCCGATTTCTCTTCGCAATTGAAAACGATGCTACGCCGGAGGAGATCGTCGACCGGCTCGGCCCGTTTGCTCCCGACTTCGTTGTCATCACCGATGGCGCCCGCGGGGCATGGTTCTCGAATCTGACCGGCGAACGACACACGCCACCGGAGTTCGTGCCCGCGTTCGAGGTCAATGCCAAAGAACCAACCGGGGCGGGTGATGCATTCACTGCGGCGGTCATCGTGCGGTTGATCGGCAGCGGCTGGAACGCGCTCACCATGGCTGATGCCCGCTATGCCTCGGCTGCCGGTGCATTGACAACGACGCGCGAAGGCGCAATCGATTCGCTGCCAAGCGGCGTCGAGATCCAGGAATTCCTGGACACTTCCGCGGACTGATACAGTGCCGAAACTCTCCGATCCAGTCGCGATTTCGCTATTCGGCCTCTCGGTTCGCTGGTACGCCATCTTCATTTTGACTGGCATCGTCGTGTCGCTACTCATCATGCGCTGGTTGGCGCAGGAGCGGGGGCTCGATCCGGACTTTCCGCTCGATGCTGCCCCGTGGGTCATCCTCGCGGCGTTGATCGGAGCGCGCAGTTATTACCTGGTGTTGAAGTGGTCCTATTACCTCGACCACCCGTCGGAGGCGATCAATGTCCGGCTTGGTGGCCTGACGGTCCATGGAGCCATCGTCGGGGGGGCACTCGCCCTGTGGCTCTATTCGCGGCATCGAGATCAGCGCTTTCTGGCCTGGGGCGATATCGTGGTCGCCGCATTGCCAGTGGGACAAGCGATCGGCCGCTGGGGGAACTGGGCGAACCAGGAAGCCTTCGGGCGCCCATCGGATCTGCCCTGGGCGGTCGAGATCGATCCGATACACCGGCCTCCGCAGTTCGTCGAGTTCTCGACGTTTCACCCGACGTTTCTCTACGAATCTCTCTGCGATCTCCTGATCGCCGTGCTGCTGATCTGGATCGTGCGAAACATGCCGAGGCACCCGTTCTGGCGCGAGGGCGACGCAATCTGGATCTACTGCGTACTCTATGGAATCGTCCGATTTGTCATCGAACGGATGCGGACGGATAGTTTGACGATTGGTCCCTTTCCGGCGGCGTATTGGCTGAGCTGGGGACTGATCCTGATTGGAGTCGTAATGTTCGTTGGTCGCCGCACGATTTGGCAGGGCACGCGGGTGTCGGATAGTGCCCCGTCAGTATCAGAAACGGGAGCCGCATCGTGAGCGATCTTCGTCCAGGGACGGGCCCGTTTGTGCTGGTGGTGACCGCGCATGTTGCCATGCTGGGCAAACAGGGGTTGATCGATGACGCGGCCGTGCAGGTGATTGCAGCTGTGGTCGATCGGATCGGCAGCGGATCGTTCGAACAAGACGATCCGCGCGCGCTCCTGCTCGAGCTCGATGCACGGGTCGATGCGCAGTCGCCTCCTGGATTTGCTGGAGCGAGCCAGGTCGGCCGTGGAGTCAATGAGCTGGTCGCAGCCTACGTGCGCGTGGTGCTGCGCGACAGATTGCTCATGCTCGCCGAGCAGCTTGGACAAGCACGTGAAGATCTGATCGATCTGGCCATCCAGCATGTGGTCACCATCATGCCCGCCTATCAGCAAGGGATGGCAGCGCAACCGACGACGCTGGCGCACCTTTTCGGAGCCGTGCTCGGTCCGCTCGATCGGGCGCAGGTCAAGATTCAGCAAGCGTTTGTGCTGGTCAACCAATCGCCGTTGGGAGCGGGAGCACTGGTTTCGACCGGTCTTCCAATCGACCGAGAGGAGGCTGCCGCTAACGCGGGCTTCGACGGGGTCATCGAAAACACGTTCGACGCGGTTTCCGCAGTGGACCATTTAGCTGCGGTGGTGGAATCGCTCCGGGCGACGGCGCATCCGATGAGCCGATTCATGAATGAAACAGCGATACTCTATCGCACCGATCCGACTTCGCTGGTCCTGAACGACGCCTCCCCGCAGATGCGAAGCGAGCTCCCCCAACACACCGTCATACCTGCTTTCGAAGAGATGGCGCGACTCGCTATCGATCTCGATGCGGTGCTGGAAACGCTCGATCGCTGGATCGCGCACGTTCCGTTGGAACCGTTGGGCGAGATGTCTCAACC
>JBBQPB010000156.1:0-5622 GCA_038331435.1 Thermomicrobiales bacterium
TCGCCCCAACGCCAGATATCGCCAATGCACGCCTCATCTTCCAGGATGCCGGCGAGGCTGAGGTTCTCGCCGAACGAACCTGGACCGTAAGGCTGTGTGGGGCCGAGCTCCGCAGTCCAGAACGGCCAATGTTCTGACGGATAGCCGTAGATCGCTTTTTCCGGTCCCCCATGCACCCGTAAGTCGCCTTGCCCATCGCCTTCGATGTTCGTTTCCGTCACAAAAACAGACTCGGCCGCGACCGGCTTCTTGCGAATACCGCTGTCTATCCGGTGGCCCCGTCGCTGGGTGAGGTAACTCGGCAGCGCTACGTTCATCGAGATGAGCTCGATCGTGCCGGGCGTGCTCACGACGCGACCGCCGCCTGCGCGTTGACCGCCAGCACATGGTCGACCAGCTCAGCGAGACCGATGAAGATGGGAACCTCGTGCGCGGCGGGATCGTGCCGTTCATACCGATCGATCAGCGCGGCCCGCATCCCGGCATTGAGCGCGCCAACCACATCCGACTTCGGCTGATCTCCGATATGCAGCCCCAAGGCAGGATCGACGCCCAGCGGCTCGAACGCTGCCTCGAAGGTTTTGATGTGCGGCTTCTCGTACCCGATGAGAGCAGACGTGACGATGAGATCCATGCCGTGTGCGAACTCCAGCTCCACACAGAGATCGGTGACATCGCTGTCGGCGTTGGAGATGATGGCCGTTTTCACTCCCGCCGCGTGCAGTCGATGGGTGGCGTCCATCACATCGGCGAAGACCCGGTACCCCCCAAACGGAGAGTCTTCCACCGCGGGAGTTTCGTATTCGGCCATGTAATGCTGCCGCGCTTCGCGTATCAGCAACTCATCGTGGGGAATCCCCGCGGATTCGAGCCAGACGTGCATGTATTGGAGGCGGATTCGTTCCCGATCTGCGGCCGGCCGGTCGCGAATGGGAATGGCGCCGTTCACAATCGTGAAATAGTCCTCGGCGATGAGATCGGCATCCCGTAGCGTTTCCAGATCGGATTCGATGCCGATGCGGCTGAGTGCGCGTTGCAGCCGTTCCCAGCGTTTGGGATGGAGTTCGATCAGCGTGTCATACAGATCGAAGGTGACAAGCTCGATCGGTCGTTCTTTGGTGGTGGTCAGAGAATCCATGAGACGGGTTCGATTCCTTCCAGATTTCAGGCGAGCTCGTCGCGCAAACGGGGAATGACATCGGTGGCAAGACGCTTGGCCGACTCCAGTCCTTCGCCACCAAGCGGGAAGTCGAAAAGGAACTGGCTCGATCCGGCGCTCCGATAGGTGCGAATCAGCTCTTCGAACCCACCAGCGTGTTCCAATCGGTCGGCTCCGAAACTGGACGAAACCGCGATCTCATTTGGATCGCGCCCGATCGCATCGCAATGCACCGCGATTTGGGCCAGGCCCTCCTGGAGTTCGACAGGATCGCGGCTGGTATCCCAGACATCGGCATGCCGGGCAATGACCTTGAGAATTCTGGGGCGGGTACCACCGATCAGCAATGGCAGGTTCTCCTGCACCGGCTTGGGGGCGAAGGGCGCATCTTCCAGATCGTAATGCGCGCCGTGATAAGTGGTGCGTGTTTCGGTGAAGAGCGATTCCATGATCTGCAACGCTTCGTCCAGCATCTCTACCCGGTCGCCAGCGGAGGGGAAGGGTATGGCGTAGGCATGGTGCTCCCGCTCGTTCCATCCCGCGCCAATGCCCAGAATCGCGCGGCCGTTGCTGATGTGATCGACCGTCACAATCTCTTTGGCGAGCACCGCCGGGTGGCGATGCGTATTGCCATAAACCAGTACGCCGATCTTTGCCCGGCTGGTCTCCTGCGCCAGCGCAGCCAGCAGGGTGGAGGTTTCCAGGCACGGACCGTCCGGATCGGCGTAGAGGGCCATGAAATGATCGAAGAGCCAGATCGAATCGAACCCGAGCTCTTCGGCCAGCTTCCATTGGGAAACGAGCTCGGGCCAGGTGTATTGATGCTGGGCAATAACGACGCCAAAGGAAAGGGGATGCTGGAACTCGCCCATGGGATGGTCGAACCTCGATCTGTGTTGACGGAACAGCGAACCGAAATGACTTCGATCCAGATGATTCGATTTTAGTCGACGGAAAGGAATCGCTGGCGCAAACGTTGGATCAAACGCGATTCCAGCAAGTTTGCCAAAAGAGTTGCGGTTTCACCGGTCAACCACAAACACCTCGGGGCATGCCAAATCGACCGTCTGGCGAGCTGGCCAACCCCCTTCATCGCGCTCGCGTTGAGGGTCGCGTCCGCAAGTTTCCCGTTCCCGGGTGGTGGACTACACCGGTATCAGCTCGATGACCGGCGCCGTTGCGCGCGCGGGCTGCCTGGAATGGATCTTTGGCGGATCGATGCTGTACTTGGTGCAGTAATACGGGCAGAAGTGGTCGCCACACGGGGTAAGCGGCGCCATCCGGTGGAACTCCCTCGTGACGATGTTGCCGAGCTTCGATTTCCCGCCACACCGGTAGATATCGCCTTTGCCATTGATGCGCACCAGATCGTGACCAGCGGCGCACTGGCGTCCATGGAATTCCGGAATTCCCTTCAGAAAGACCTCACGGTCAATCACTGGATCGATGGTTGGCCGGTCGTCCCGCAATGAAAACTGATCCGCGTAGAACACCTCGGCGCGTTTCGAATACTCCATGATCAGCGCGCGCTCTTCGTCGGTATAGGCATGGGGATAACGTTTGCCCTCGTAGTCGCCCCGGAACGCCTTCGGCCAGGGCATCACGCCCTTCGAAGCCAGCAGATCCCAGTGCGACAGGAAGAGGGGAAAGACTTCCGGATACATCACCGATGTCACATAGGCGTCGAATCCACTGGTGCGCAGCGCGGTGACATGCTCGATGAACTGCGGCAGGCGTTTGCGCTGCGTTCGCTGCTGTAAGTGAACGGCGCAATTTATGAAATCGACCCGGTCCGGATTGATACGGTCGACAAATTTCAGAACCTTTGGAGAGTCGACATTGGAATTTACGCTGATCACGTGTCGCTTGGTAAGTCGCTCGCAGAGCTCAAGAAATTCGGGATAGTGAAACGGCTCGCCTCCAGTGAGGTGCAAATGCCAGCGCAATCCTGAATTGTCGAAAAACTTGACAAGCGTTTTGGCGGGAGCTGGTGGCTTGATCTTCGCACCCAGCGACCGATCCGTGTGGAAGCAATAGGCGCACCGGAAGTTACACGTTGTCATAAGGCTCCAGTCGGCATCGATGTCGTAGTTGCGGGACATGAGCACCTCGCTTGCGGATTGGCTTGAGGATTGCAGTATGCGCTCAAACAGGGGGTAAGGAAACCCTCAGTTCGACATAACGGCGCCCGCTTCGAAGAATGCATCGCGGTTTTTACCACATCGCCTCGACTGAGCCCCATTGGGCCGCTCAGTCGCATACGATTGGTAAGTACACGATCGGCCCATCCGTCGCATCTAACGAAAAGGAACGATGCGACTCGAAGGAGAACGAACTTGGAAACAGCTGTTGTGATCGACACAATGAACAAGGTGCGCCAATCGCGCGTTTACCTCGATAAACCGGTCTCGAAGGAGGATCTCGGGACCTTGCTCGAGGTCGCTCAATGGACTGGGAGTGCCCGCAACACCCAGCCCTGGCACTTTATCGTGGTGCAGGAGGCGGAGACGCTGGGCAAACTCGCGGCGCTACGCAGCAATATCGATTGGGTCGTCAACGTGCCAGTGGCAATCGCGCTTGTCTTCGATGGGCACGACACGGTTCTGGAATCGTTCGACGAAGGCCGCATCTACGAGCGGCTGGCGATCTGCGCCAAGTCGCTCGGGCTCGGAGCGGGAACCGCCTGGTTCCTGGGCGAGGAAGAAGAGTCCGCGGCCAAAGAACTGCTCGGCGTGCCGCAGGACCGCACCATGCATTCGCTGGTCGCCCTCGGCTATGTGGACAACGACGCCAACCAGCTCCCGGGCCGCAACTACGCTGGCCGCAAACCACTGGACGAGATCGTCAGCTACGAGAAGATGTAGGCCTCGTCCTGCCGTTTGACTCGGCTATAGGTTGTAGCGGAGGGAGTTCCTCTCCGCTCATCGTCGTGATGGACCTCCATGTCCTGCCGTGCGGCCACCCAGTGTCTTGGGACTCATGGCGGATGTCCGCCGTGTGTTTTTAAGGAGAACGAGACATGACCTCATTATTGGAAGAACTGCGGAAAGTCCGGCAGTCACGCCAGTTCACCGAAGCGCCGGTGACTGATGAGCAACTGGAGACGCTGCTGGAAGTCGCGCAATGGACCGGCAGCTCGCGCAATACGCAGCCGTGGCATTTTATCGTGATTCGTGACAAAGACCAGTTACGCAAGGTAAGCGAGGTCCGCGGCGAGGCGATCACGTGGGCGGCCACCGCGCCGCTGGCAATCGCGCTTGTCATTGCCGCCGAGAGCGAGATAAGCGGCGCGTTCGATGAAGGGCGCGTGACTGAGCGGCTCATGATCGCGGCGCGCATGCTTGGCCTCGGCGCTGGCACGGCCTGGTATGGCGATGCCAGTCAGCAGGACGCGGCCAAAGCGTTGCTGGGCATTCCAGCCGAGCTCAACGCTCGTTCCATGGTGGTGATCGGCCATCCGGCAGCAGGCGCCCAGTCGAAGAGCGGCGGCCGCAAGCCGTTGTCCGAGCTGGTCAGCTACGATCGCATGCGCTAATCGCCAGGAGAGCAGATCATTCCATGTGAATTCCCAGCGACGAGCGTAGAATCCGCGCGGCATTGGAATCAATGCCGCGATCTCGTCTTTCAGAGGAATCTCACATGAATCATCCGACTTCGTTGTGCGAACATCGTTTGGGCCGTCGCCAGCTCCTTTCGCTCGCAGGCGCTGTATTCGCCGCCGGTGCGACTGGTGCCCGGGCAGACGCGCACACTGCCACCCCTACCCCAAGCCAGGCTGCGTCGGATGCGGGAACGAAGGAGGCCACCCCGGTCGGCAGCCCGGTTGCCGCACCGGTTTCTACGGGCCCGGTCTTCGAATCGACCATACGATCGTTCCAATTCCTGCCCCCCGAGATCGATATCGAGACCGGTACCACCGTTATCTGGACGAACAATGACGTGGTAGTCCACACCGTCACACACAGAGCGAACGCTACGGATCAACTCTTCTCGTCGCCGTTCCTGACTCCCAGCCAAACGTTCTCATACACCTTCGACAAGCCGGGCATCTATCCCATCTTCTGTATGCCCCATCCGTTCATGACGCAGACAGTGATGGTGAAGGAAAAGCCATAACGCACGAGCGTCCGCTGGTTGCATGCGACGTTATCCTGAGCTGTGCTGAACAGAGACAAATGGGGAGATCACACGTGAGCGATTTCAATACGCGGTTGATCGAAGAATTCCGTGCGGGTGAGGGTCAGGTTGGCGGTCAGTTCGAGAACCGCAAGCTGATTGTTATTACGGTCATTGGCGCAAAAAGCGGTAAGCCGCGGGAGGTGCCGCTGGTCTACGCCCCCGATGGTGACAAGTTCTTGATCATCGCCTCCGCTGGCGGCAGTGACGTCAACCCGGCCTGGTATCACAATCTGGTGGCCAATCCCCGGCTCACCGGAGAAGTTGGAAACCAGACATTCCAGGCG
>JBBQPB010000157.1:0-5567 GCA_038331435.1 Thermomicrobiales bacterium
CAGCTCGCATATGAGATGGACCCGCGGCTCGTTCCAGAGCACGCGAGCGGAAAACGCCTTTCCGAAGTGGCCGATATCGTTGTCGACCTGGGCGGCCAGTACGGTGATACCGAGCTGGTATTCAATTCAGGGAACCGGAGCTTTTCCGCCATTCCCGGCTCCGGTGTTGCCCAGGTGATGGTCATGTGGATGATCTTCGCCCGTGCCACCGAGCTGCTGTGCGAGCGCGGCACCCCGCCGCTCATCTGGGACAGTATGCAGATGCCAGGCGTACACGCCGAGAATCTCTCCCGGTTCGCGGGCTACCGCGCGTCGCGCATGGGATTCACGCCGGCTGAGTAGGGGACTTCTTACCTACTGCGAGCCCACGCCTATCCCTTGAGTGCACCTGCGGTTAGCCCACGGATGAATTGCTTGGTGAGGAGCACGTAGGCCAGGATTACGGGCAAGGCCGCCACCATCACCCCGGCGAAGATATACCCCCACTGGGTCGAGTAATAGCCGCGCAGATTGTTGATGCCGACCTGAAGGGTGGGCGTCCCGGGCGAGAGGATCAACGCCAGGAAGAACTCATTCCAGATCGAGACGCCATTCAAAATCGCCACGGTGGCGAGCGCTGGTTTTGTGAGCGGGATGACCACATCCCAAAACGCACGGAACTCGCCCGCACCATCCAGCCGGGCCGCTTCGGCCAGCTCACCGGGCAACGTGTTCATGAAACCTGCCATGAGGAAGACTGAAAACGGTAGTCCGAGCGCGGAGTAGAGTGTGATCAGGCCGGCATGCGTGTTGACCAGATGGAGCGATTTCATCTGGATCAAACTGGGAAGGATGGTCAGCTGAATTGGAATCATCAGTCCAGCCAGGAAGTAGAGATAGATCGTGCGGCTAAAGCGGAAGTGATAGCGGGTCAGGCCGTATCCCGCCAGGCACGAGAGAAAGACGATCACTGGAACCGAGATGAAGGTGACGATGACGCTGTTACGAGCGTATTCGGCAATATGCGCTTCCCGCCAAACACTCGTGTAGTTGCGCCATTCCCACGTGACCGGCAGACCGAGGGGATTGTCGTAGAAGTCAAAAAGCGACTTGAACGATGCCAGAAAAGCCAGTGCCACCGGCAGCAGCGCGAAGATCACTGCCAGGATCAACAGGATATGAATCACCAGGCTCAGCACGGTGTCTTTGATACTGCGTCGCTTGCGCGTTGTCGCAGCCGGAAGGGTGGCGATATCGACCGTTCCAGTTGTCACATTGCCACCTCACGCCGGCGCAGGAAAACCGCCTGAATACTGACCGCCGCGATCAGGAAAACGAACATGACCACTCCGGCTGCCACCGCGTAGCCCTGCCGGTATTGCGTGCCCACGATCCCGCCCAAACCGAACGCCTCTCGATAGATCACCAGGCTCAGGACGTCGGTGGTTCCATCCGGTGCTCCACCGGGGCCACCCAGCACATACGGAATATCGAACGCGCGGAACATGGTGATAAACGTCGAGATCGTGACGATGGTGAAGGCAGGCGCCAGCATCGGAAAGGTCACTCCCCGGAAGACCTGCCAACTGTTGCCGCCGTCGACACGGGCGGAATCCTTGAGATCGACTGGCACCGATTGGAGTCCGGCCAGGTAGATGACGATTGGCACACCGATGTGTTGCCAGGATTGCACGATCCAGATCAATTTGAAGGTCAGGAAGGTATCGGCGAGCCAGTCACGCTGCCAATCCGGTTGCCCCAGCTTGACGAGTATGGGATTCAGCATACCGATGTTCGGCCCGAGGATGATCTGCCAGATATAGGCGGTCGCAACGAGGGAAACGATAACGGGCAGGAAAAGCGTGGAACGATAGAATTCGTGCCCGCGCAACTTGGTATCGAGCGCCAGCGCGATTGGCAGCCCGATCACATTCTGAATAACGAAGATCGCCAGAAAGAGTTGGACGTTGTTCCAGAGCGCTTCCCGGAATTGCGGATCGCGCAAGATTTCTGTGTAGTTTTCGAATCCAATGAAGTCGGTTGCCGGGCCGAGACCGGTCCAGTTGTAGAGACTGAAGCGAAACGCTGCCCCGGCCGGGAAGATGACAAACATCGTGTAGACCACGACCGCCGGAAAGATGAACGCGACGTACGGGCGTCTCGGATAGGTGATGGCCAGAAAGAACGCGCTGACGATGACAAAGACGCCGAGGGTAATGAATGCATACCGGCTTTCCAGCCGGTTCATGAGCAGCAACGCGGTGAACAACAGCATCGCCGAAACGATTCCGAGCACCAGCGCGAGCCGATCCCGGTTGGGAACCGGTTGAGATTGTGGCAACGAAATGGCCATCGTGAGCTCCGGGAGACGCACGCGATGGCAGAGCGGAATTCCGCTCTGCCATCGTCGCCAGGTGACCTAGGAGGCCGGGGTGGCTTCCGCGATAGCCGCGAGTTGTTCGTCGACCGATGCTTGCAGTTTGGCGGCGAACTCTTCTGGTGGGGAATCCGTGTTGAAGGCGGAGTTGCCGTCCGTAGTCCAAACCGTGCCGATATTGATGGTTGGCAATCGTTCGTACCAAACTGGGATATCCAACGGAGAGCTGACCATCTCCGTCAAGATCGGATCGCCCTCCGGCTCGACGCCCTCGACCACCGGCAGCAGCTTGATGTTCCGGTTCATCGACTGGGCGCCCTCGGGGGTGGCCACCCAGTTGAGGAACGTGATTGCTGCATCCATCTTCGACTCGTCCATGGCCGGGTTGATCCCGTACATAACCGACATACCCGTGTTGGTGACCTGCGAATGGTCTGCGTCGGCGGCGGGCCAGGCGAAGAACCCAAGCTGCGCCTCTGGGTCGATTTCGTAGTAGCCCGAGAGATCGGCCGAGCCGCAGTCCATCATGGCGGTCTTTCCGGTTGCAAAGAGCGCCTTGGCTTCCGCGTACGGGGTTCCCAGGAAGTTCTTTTGATAGAACGGCACCCAGTCGCGCATCTCCTGAATAACGGCAACCATATCGGGATCGGTGAGCTTCTTTTCGCCCGAGAGGACCTGCTCGAAGCCGTCCGCGCCAAGCACTGACGACGCCAGCCCTATGTAGTTGAAATACGTCAGGCTGCCGTCTTTCGCGGCGATGGAGTATGGCGTGATTCCGGCATCCAGCAGTTGCTGCATGACCGCGCGGAACTCTTCCCATGTTGCCGGTTCTTCGGTGATTCCAGCTTGCTCGAACAAATCCTGGTGGTAGCAGATGCCGACCGTGTAGCGACCGCTGGGCGATGCCCAGACCTTGCCATCGATCGTGACCGCGTCGACCGCGACATCGATCACCTGGGAAAGATCGACGGAATCGGTCACATCCACCAGGGTGCCGGCATTGACGTAATTGTTCATCTCAGGCTGCGCTGGAACCATGTAAAGATCGGGGCCGGACCCAACGTTCAGGGCCGATTGGATCTTGGGCTTGTACTGATCGTTGGTCGTCATCTCGACCTCGATCTCGACCTCGGGATGGGCTGCATTGAAATCGGCCATGACAGCCTTGAAAGGATCCAGCAGCTCGGGGAACTGGCCCCAAAATGTCAGCTTGGTCGTGTCCTGATTGCGTTGGAAGAATGGGGTTGTCGATTGTGGGGCAGCCGATGCCGGAGTGATCCGGCTTGCGACACCTGCTCCGGCTACCACGCCGGCAGATTCCAACAAGTGTCGTCTCGAAATTCGGGATTTACTCTGGTTTTCCATGTTGACACCTCCGTTGACGTCAATAAAAGAAACCGTCGATTTTCGGTTGCGGGCCTGATCTTCCCTCCGCTTCTCAGCTCAAGGACGCTGCGCTTCATCGTCTTCGCTTAGCGACGTGCGCTCACATTCTTGGCCAACGTTCCGGAAATGTCAACAGGTTGACCGATGTCGTGTTAATGGTTTTCATGTGCTCGATCGAGCGGAGTAATGCTGCTCAGCACGTCGATCTCTTTGCTTGTGAAGCCGTTCTGTTCTCGACAATCCGCGCACTTGCCGGCGGTACCGACGCTCCTCCTCGGCTATCTGGCCGGGCGGCATCATGACTTCACCAGCGATCAGGCGGCGATGCCGATGGGGAATCCGGGAACATCGAGCGCGACCGTGGCACCGTAAATGTCGGTCTTCGGGGAACGGTTTTGCCGCTTCATCCAGTCTTGACGTCATGCTTCGGTCGTCGGTAGATGCGGCGATTGTCTCTGTGTTGATTCGGGTAGCCATGGATCAACCTGCTTCGGGGTAGCATTCACCGATCCTGAACGAGATTCGATGGGGGCAACGTGGACTATTCGGGCTGGTTCGGCGACACCGTTCGCTGGTACATCGTACTGGTGCTCATTACCTGGGGGTTCGCGCCCGCGGTGCGCTGGTTACTCGGCGGCTTGTCCGACAAGGGCGCGTCGGTGGCGCGTCCGGCAGCGCTGCTCTTCGTGCTCTGGCCGACCTGGTTTCTGTCCGGATCGGTCAAGTTGCCCTTCACCTCCTGGGGCATCTGGATCACGCTCGCCATTGGCGCGGCCATCTGCTGGGGTTATGCCTGGAAACAGCAATGGATCGAGCGTGACTGGGTCCGCACCCTACTGATCGTCGAGGCGGTTTCGCTGGCGACCTTCGCGGCCTATGTGGGATTGCGAGGATTCACACCCCAGCTCGCCTATACCGAAAAGCCGATGGACATGATGTTCATGACCTCGAGCTACCGGACCGATGTGATCCCGCCGGCGGATGCCTGGATGTCCGGCGAATCGATCAACTACTACTACCTCGGCTATCTCATCTATGGCACCCTCAGCCGCATCGCCGGCATCACCACCTGGGTTGGCTACAACCTGGCGCTGGCGACCACCGCGTCGATGGCCTCAGTCGCCGCGGGCGGTGCGGCCTACAACGTGGTCCGCCGGGGAATGTCGCACCGCGTTTCCTGGCTGGCGGCGGTGCTGGGTGGGTTCTTCGTCGTGATGGCGGGAAACATGCGCGCCGCGGTCGAGCTGGTTCGTGCGCCGAGCGCTACCTGGGATCAGGGTTGGTGGGGTACGGTGGGCTGGGCCTCCAGCAGGGTTATCGTGGATGGTGGCCAACAGTTCACGGAAACGATCAACGAGTTTCCCTGGTTTAGTTTGTTGCTGGGCGATTTGCATCCGCATTTGACGGCCTTACCGTTCACGATTCTGGCAATCGTGCTGGCGATATGCGTGGTGCTGACTGGGAGCGCCGAGCGCCCCGACCGGGCCGGTTGGGGCAAGCTGGTGGTGGCCGGTATGCTGGTCGGCGCACTCTACCCGTTGAACAGTCTCGACTTCCCGACCTATCTGGTCCTGCTGGTGTTGGCCATCGCCGTGGTCGGCGACTGGAGCCGGCGCACGCTGGCAAAGGTCGCCATGGTGGCGGTTGCCTCGTTGCTCGCATGGCTCCCCTTCACCCTGCGTTTCGTTTCCTTTGCCGGAGGCGACACCAGCCTGCTTCCTTCCTGGCTGCAAGGCATTCCAGTGCTGCCGCGACTGCTGACGACGATTGACTTTTACAAGCACGAACGCACCTCGGTGGGAGAGTTCCTGACCTTCTTCGGGCT
>JBBQPB010000158.1:0-5510 GCA_038331435.1 Thermomicrobiales bacterium
TTCGTCCACCCGGCTTTGCTTTATCTGCGAGAACGGCTTTCCTAGCGAACGCGAGCCGTCGACGCTCCCGCGGCTGCTGGGGGTGCCCAACGGCGCAACCAAACGGAAAAGATCGGCACACAGACGACTAACACCACTGTGGTCGCCAGCATCATGATATAGAGCAGACGCACGATCCCACCGCTGGTCGGATGGAACACCGGTCCTCTGCCAGCAATCCAGAGAATGAGAATCTGAATCGCCAGCACGACTGGCGGAATAAGTAGCCGAACCCCGATGCCAACGTAGGATGACACGACTGTGGCAGCGGCTCCCAACAACATGGCCATGGCCAGTATTCCGAGCGCTTGGCCGACGCCAATCTGCGTGCGCTCTCCGACAGCCTGCGGAATGAGGAGAGCAACCGGCAAAAATACCAACGATGCCTGGTCAGGACGCGACCAGAACCGCGCCGCCGAAACCACCGCCAACGCGAACGTGAAGAAAATGACCAGCACCGTGGTGAGAACTGCGGGTAAAGCAGAGCCGCTCGAGATAGAGACATACGGTTCGCGAATCAACGCCACCTGGATAGCGAGCATTGGCAGCAAGCCAATCGCTGCGGCAAGGTGAATCGTCCATGGTTTTGCTAACGCATCCGGCCGATCGTCGCGAGTGACGAGATAGCCGATAACCTGTACCGTCGCCAGCACGATGAATGCCAGTGGCATCGATCCGGCCCCGGGCAATGGCGAGAGAAACCAGAGAAGAAGCGCGAGTGTTCCGGCCACCGCCGGCGAAATCGCCAGGAGCAGTTGCTCGCGTTTGCGGTCCACTCGTGGTTGTTGCGCGGCACGGATCGCGGCGCGACTGATACGCGGCCGCCGATCGCCAGCCGCGTCATATTCATCTGCCTCTGCAGGAGGCTTCCAGGTTTGGGGCTTCCATTCGTCCTGCCAGTCGGGCAGCCGATTCCCCAAGTCCGACCCGGATGAAGGACCTCGCCGCTGCGATCGCACGAGGTTTAGGCAGCGGCTCGCGCAAGCAACCGTTCGATAGATATCGGCGTTCCTTGGCGATTGCGAAAGGACATGACGTTTGGAATACCGCAAAGCCGCAGCATATCGAGCGTGAGTGGCACGCCCGCGCCAATCGTGCCTTGTGTGTGGGAATCGGTGCCGGTGGTAATGCGCGATCCCCCCGCATCGGCGTACCATCGAACGATGGACGGTCCGGGCATGCTGGTTTTCGGCGCTTGCCGAATCCCAGACGTATTGATCTCGAATCCAACGTTGGAGTCGATCATTGCCTGAAAGACTGGCTGCAATCGATCGCGAATGTCCGCCGGTTCGTACGTGCGGTACTTCTTCGGCAAATAACGCTTGGGAATGTCGAGGTGACCGATCGAGCAAAACCATCCAGTCCGGACCGCAGATTCGATTTGCTGGAGATAGGCGGTGAACACCTCGTCCAGCGTCAAGTCGTCGTAAATGGGGGGATAGATCAATTGCCCGTCAGACGCGTAGTGGACCGACCCGATTGTGAAGTCATACCGATCGAGGTTGGCCGATACCCATCCTTCCACCGCGTCATAGGTGTCGGTATGGAAGTCAATCTCCGCACCAGCCAGGATCGTGATTCGATCGCCAAATTCCTTGCGCGCGTCATCGAGAGACCGGAAGTAATCTTGGATACGGTAGTATCCAAAGCCAAAATCGTTGGGTTGATGATCGATGTGGTCCGTGAACGCGATTTCGGTGATACCCGCATCAATAGCCGCAATGCAGGAGGTCGCCATGGCCGTGGCACAGTCGACCGAAAATTCGGTGTGGACGTGATAATCGAACAACGCGAACCTCTCTCATTCGAAACCGTCTCGACGCCGGCCAACTATACCAGCGCCCTTTGGTCACCGAGTTGCATCGAGATGTACCGGTCATGAGCAAACGTGCGCCACGGATCGGTTTTTTCGGCGGAACCTTCGATCCCATCCATCACGGTCATCTCATCCTGGCATCGTATGCCAGCAGCGGCGCAAGTCTGGATCGGCTGCTTTTCGCGCCGGCAGCCGATCCGCCACACAAAGACCGGCGCGTTTCTCCCGTCTCGGAACGCATCGAGATGCTCCTGCGCGCGATCGATCCCGATCCGCGCTTCGAAATGACCACGGTCGATCTCGACCGTCAGGGTCCGCATTACTCAGCCGACACCCTGGCCATTCTGGCAAATGAGTATCCAGACGCCGAGCTTTTCTTCCTTATGGGAAGTGATTCTTACCGCGACCTGCCTCATTGGCACCAACCGCTTCAACTCTTCGAACATGCCGATCTGCTGGTTGGTTTGCGGCCCAAAAGCGACTTCGATGAGAACGAACTGGCACGGCTCCTGCCCCCCACTCGAACACAAACATCGTTCGTTGATATTCCGCTGATCGAGATTTCTTCGACCGAAGTGCGGCATAGGGTTTCTGAGCACCTGCCTATCGATTACCTCGTTCCTCGTTCGGTTCAGAGCTACATCGAGGCCAACGGTCTTTATCACGACGCACAAGAATCGTTCGTCGGTCTGCGGATACTCGATTGACCGTCCTTCATCGCACCCCCTATACTCCGCGCGAGCGGCCCCTGCGACGTACGGGGTCTTTATTTTGGCCGCGCGTCGAGCCTTTGTATCCTGTCCTATCGCCGCGGCCGGAGTGCCAACGTTGAAAATCTCCCCCTGGATTACCCTGGCGTTTATCCTCGTGCTGACCCTCTTTGCCGGATGGGTCGTATTACCGGGTGGAACGCTCGATGTTGGTTCCTTCAAGACCGATCACCCGATTCAGCAAGGTCTCGACCTGCAGGGCGGCGTTCAAGTGCTGCTCGAAGCACGTCCGCCTGATGGGCAAAAGATCGATTCCGGCACCATGGCGGGTACGCGTGACACGATCGAGCGGCGCGTGGGTGGACTGGGCGTCAGCGAGCCGTTGGTGCAAACCCGCGGTAACAATCAGATCATCGTCGAGCTGCCGGGCGTCACCAATCCGGAGCAAGCAGTCGAGGTCGTGCGGCAAACCGCGCTTCTCGAGATCATCGACACAAATGGTCAGGTTCTTCCGGCTGGCAGCAAGGTCCGCACCACGCTCAATCCAAGTGACACGGGAGCGTCGGGTACGCCTGCCGCGGTCGATGGATCTCCAGTTGCTTCCCCTGAAGCTTCTCCAGTTGCCAGCACCGTGGACGATACGGCTGCAGATGGTCCGATCTTCCAAACCATCATCTCTGGCGCAGATCTGAAAGATGCGTACCGCGCCACCGGCCCCCTCGGGCAAATCGTTGTCGGTTTTGAGCTCAAGGGCGACGCGGCAGGCCGGTTCTACGATTTCACGAGTCAGAACATCGGGCGACCGATGTCGATTGTGATCGACAAAACCGTCATTTCGTCTCCCGTCATCAACGGAGCCATTTCCGACCAGGGGCAGATCGAGGGGATAGCGCCCGCGGAAGTCGACAATCTGGTCGTTCAGCTCAAAGCTGGCGCCCTGGCAGTTCCGCTGGAAGTCGTCCAGAGCCGCGTAGTTGGCCCCTCGCTCGGTCAGGATTCGATCGACAAGAGCCTTACGGCCGCCATCATTGGTCTCGGAACCGTGGCGCTCTTCATGATTCTCTACTACCGGCTACCCGGTTTCTTGTCCGTGCTGGCGCTTGGTATTTACACCTTGCTGGTCCTGGCGCTCTTCAAGCTCATTCCTGTCACGCTCACACTGGCGGGAATCGCGGGTTTCGTGCTCTCGATTGGAATGGCCGTCGACGCCAATGTCCTCATTTTTTCCAGATTGAAAGAAGAACTTCGCCTTGGGCGTACTGCGCCCCAGGCGGTCGAGCTTGGCTTCGCCCACGCCTGGCCCTCAATTCGTGACTCGAACATCACTTCGATGATTACTGCGGCCATCCTCTACTGGTTCGGCCAGTACACCGGGGCGACGATGATCACCGGTTTTGCCCTGACCCTGTTCGTCGGTGTTGCGGTCAGCATGTTTACGGCCTACACCGTCACGCGCACGTTCCTGCGACTCGTACTGAGCTCGACCCTTATTCACAACACCTGGTGGCTGGGAACGACTCGACCCCCGTCTACCAGCTCGAGCCCGGCGGACTAAAGGACAAACATCGTGATCGAACATCTCGCGACCTACCGCAAGTGGTGGTACCTCCTCTCGATTCTGGTCATCCTGCCAGGGCTGATTTGCCTCATCTTCAAAGGACTCGATCTCGGAATCGACTTTACCGGCGGTACTATCTGGGAAATTCAGTTCGACCAGACCGTCACCACCGAGCAAGTCAAGAACGTCCTCGCCGAGTACGGTGTGAATGAGTCGATCGTTCAGACATCCTCCGCAGACGGTGGTAACAACAATGTGGCCATCATTCGAATGGCAGAAATGGCCACGCCTTCCGAACAGAAAACTCAGCTCGCAGAAGCGCTCGCGAACCAGATTGGCAAGTTCACAGAGCTGCAAATTTCGACGGTTGGGTCGTCCGTAAGTGATCAGGTCGCGACGCGTTCAATTCTCGCGATTGCTGTGGCCTCAGTCGGCATCCTCCTGTACATCGCCTTCGCGTTCCGAAACACGCAGCGACCGCTTCACTACGGGGTCGCGGCCATCATTGGGATGCTTCACGATGTCCTTCTCGTGGTAGGCGTATTCTCGATCCTCGGTTGGCTGTTCGACGTGCAGGTCGATGCCCTGTTTGTAACTGCCATCCTGACGGTGATTGGCTTCTCTGTGCACGATACGATTGTGGTGTTCGACCGCATTCGCGAGAATCTTGCAAAGCAATCCGACCCGACTTTCGAAGGTATCGTCAATTACAGCCTCGCGCAAACAATCGTGAGGTCGGTCAACACGTCGCTCACGGTCGTGTTCACGCTGTTGGCGCTCTTTCTCTTCGGCGGCGAATCGACGCGAACCTTCGTTCTAGCTCTGCTCATAGGTGTCATCAGCGGAACCTACTCTTCGATCTTCAATGCAAGCCAAATACTCGTCTCCTGGGAAGAGCATGACATTCGCCGCTGGAGAGAACAGCGACGAGCCCGCACAACGGCGCCGGCTCCGTCTCGCTAGCGACAATGGAGGGAATGCGGTCGAACGGCCATCACAATACGAAGAGACGACGATGGTAGACTTCGTGGTCGCGCAAGCCAGAGTAGCGGCGTCGTGAAACCAAATGAAACGGCTGGATGAGCCTGAAAGTGACTCTTCAAAGCGGAGCAGAACCGCCGCCGAAGAGCCACTTTTGTGTGTAACTGGGTAAGGCAGTGCTGCTTTCGGCGAATGCCGGTTCGCGCATGCGGGAATCGAGGAGGAGAACTTGGACGATATCCGTTCGTATCTAGCGCCGGTAATCATTATTGGCGTCATTGCGATCATTTTCGCGATCTATCTTGCTCGCGATGTGATGCGAAAAGATACGGGTACCCCAGAAATGCGGGACATCTCCGACCGCATCTTCGAAGGGGCCCTTGCATACCTCAAGCGCCAATATCGA
>JBBQPB010000159.1:0-5451 GCA_038331435.1 Thermomicrobiales bacterium
AACCAGAGGACGGCTCGATCCTGAGCCGCACATGGAACAGGATGTGACTATGACGTTCACGCTCTCGTATGACACGGGCAATCCGCTCAAAGCCGAAGCGGATGCACTTATTTTGCCAATTCGCACCGACGCTTCCGGAGAACTTGTCTTTGCCGGCGCCACCGCCGAGGCCAACTCCTCCCTCAAGGGCGAGCTGCGCCAGTTGGCCGCCGATGCGCGCTTTACCGGCAAGCCGGGCAGCCGCATGGTGGTCCCGACCGTTGGCCGTATGAAGGCGCGCCGGGTGGTGTTGACCGGGATCGGCTCATCGGAAACACTCGATGCTGAAACCTTGCGCAAGACTTGGGGCGTTGCCCTCACTGCCGCCCGCGACGCCGGCGCGACCAAGATTGCCTCTGCGCTTCCGGAAGGCAGCACAGTTGCCACGCTCGAAGGTGCGGTGCAAGGCGCGCTGATGGGGGCCTATCGCTTCCAGACCTATCACGGCTCGGTCAAGAATGAGAAACCGGCGGCCGAAGTCGAATCACTCACCTTTGTCGATCGCCAACTGGAAAAAGATGCGGTCGAAACCGCCTTTGCCAGGGGCACTGCGCTGGCCGATGCCGTCAATCTCGCCCGCGACCTCACGCACGAACCGGGGGGTGCCCTTTCTCCCGCGCGAGTAGGTGATATTGCCAAGGAGGTGGCCAAAAAGACCGGGCTGAGCTGTGAGGTCTTCGGGCCGAAAGAGCTGGCAAAAATGGGCGCCGACGCGATCCTCACCGTCGGGAAGGGGAGTGTCAACGAACCACGCATGATCCACCTGACCTACAAGCCCAAGGGCGCGAAGAAGGGGATTCGCTCGATCGGGCTGGTCGGAAAGTGCATCACCTTCGACACCGGTGGTTACTCCATCAAGCCAGCCGATGCCATGCTCGATATGAAGGGCGATATGGCTGGTGGTGCCGCGGTGCTGGCAGCGATGACCGCGCTCAAGGCGCTCGACTGCCCATATGAAGTGCATGGAGTCATCTGTGCTGCGGAGAATATGATCTCCGGCGAGGCGTTCCGGCCAGACGACATCATCGTCGGCATGAACGGCGTCACGATGGAAATCCTCTCTACCGATGCTGAAGGCCGGTTGGTGCTGGCCGACGGGCTGGTCTACACATCCCGATTGGGCGTGGGTGAGATGATCGACCTTGCGACCCTGACTGGCGCGAAAGTGGTCGCCCTCGGTGAAGAGACGACCGCGCTGTATGCCAACCGCGACGATCTGGCCGGCAATCTGCTGACCTCCGCGAAGCGCTCGGGCGAGCTGATGTGGCGCATGCCGCTCACCGAGGCGCTGGAAGGGCAGATCAAAGGTGAGCTGGCCGATATCAAGAACACCGGCGGCCGCGCGGGTGGCTCGATCACCGCGGCGCTCTTCCTGCAGCACTTCTCCGAAGGGCTGCCATGGGCGCATCTCGATATTGCCGGCGCGAACCGCACCAAGACCGGTTCTTCCTATACCCCCAAGGGCACGACCGGCGTCGGCGTGCGCACGTTGCTCGATTACCTGACGGAAGGAGTGGATGCTTAAGATGGCAGACGTTATCAAACTCGATCAAATCGACTGGATTACCTTCGACTGCTACGGCACGCTGGTCGACTGGGAGGGCGCGTTCGGCTCGCTCTGTTACTCGATCGCGCTGCGTAATACTCCCGATCCGCCTCCCGGCCCGCAGCTCCGCGAGCGCTGGGAGGGAATTCAGTTCGAGATCATCCAGGGTCCCTACCAGGAGTACAAACGCATCCTCTCCGAGAGCATTCGCGCCTGGTGTCTGGAGATGGGCTACAAATGGAACGACTCGTTCGGCCCGGCTATGACCACCGCCATGCGATCGATCCAGGCTTTCCACGACACCAAGCCGGCGCTCGAGCGCGCGCGATCGGCGGGGCTCAATCTGGCCATCATTTCCAATACCGACCGAGACATCATCACGCACTCGATCAAGCAGATCGGGGTGCCATTCGACAAGGTGATCGTGGCGCAGGATTGTGGTGCTTACAAGCCGTCGCCGATTGTCTTCGAGAAGGCCATCAGCGAGATCGGCGCCGACCCGAGTCGTATGCTGCATACCGCTTTCGGCTTCAAATACGACATCGGCCCGGCCCAGCAGTTCGGTATGAAAACCGCCTGGGTCAATCGCAATGCCGAGAAGCTACCGGACCATCTCACACAGCCCGACTTCATCTGGCCCGATCTTTGGGGCCTGGCAGCATTTGCGGGTAAGCCATACGACGTGTAGGTCCGAAGTGCCAAGTCCGGTGCCCTGAGAAAAGAACGAAGCACGGGGTGGCTAGCTACTGGCCACCCCGATTCATGTTTAGAGGCTGTCGTTTCCCCGGACCGGACTTACGACTCGTTGGTCCAGACCGTGTACAGCTTGCGGATGGGGCGTTTGACGTCCCAGGTGCCGGACCAGCCTCTGGGGAAGGTGCAGGAGTCGCCTTCGGCGAGGGTGAAACTAGCGCCGTCGTCGCTGGTGCAGTGCATTTCTCCCTGGATGATGTAGATCATCTCGCCGTGGTGCTCGAAGCGCGAGTGAAACGTGCCCGCATCGCATTCCCAGATGCCAGTTTCGATACTCCCGTCAGTGCTGACCCACGAGTGGAAGTCGCGGGTCGGAACCGAAACGCCTTCTTGCGTGATCGGTTTCGAATCGGGCGCGACGATGGTGGACAGCTCGTCTTTGCCTATCCTTGAAGCAGTGACCAGCGTTGTCGTCATGGATTCCCTCGTGGCTAGTTGACCGTTGCCGAGGCACCCGGCAGGTTGATTTGCGCTGCTCCAAGCAAGACATACGGCGGCTGGCTGAAGTTCGAGCTGTTGGTCAGGTTTGAGACCACGATGCTGTTTGCACCAAGCGCGAAATACGACGCCGGGATCGTAATGGCGACCGTGGTCCAGGGCGCATTCTGCCCCTGTCCCTGGCCGTCCCAGCTCGCGAACCAACTGGTGCCATTGAAGATCGAGGTGCCGTTGACCGTGATCTGGATCGGGTTCTTGGTGCCCGATTCGTCGTTCAGCCCGGTGAGGGTCAATGTCACCGGACCAGTCGGGGTCGATCCAAGCTGAAGGGTGAGGCTGGCCGTACTGTATTGGGTCTGGGTTCCGTAAAGCGCCGACCATGGGCGGCCATACCAGACGCCGTTGCCTTGGTAGTAACCGCCGGTCCATTCGCTGGCGGCTAGTGTGACGGTGGTGGAAACACTGGTCGACGGATTGACCAGATTTCCGCCGCCGGCGGTCGCCTGGACTCCCTGACCCAGCACCTGGATCTGCACATCTCCCTGTGCAAGCGTACCGGCGATTGGTAGCGCTACGCTGCTGAGCGCCAGCGCCGAGGCGAGTGCTGCAATGCGGATGCGGCGGCGGAATGGCGAATCAAGTTTCATGGTCAATGCTCCTTCAACGCGTTGAGAACGGAAACGATAACGGAACGGGAAGGTGTCGCTCTCCCCGAGGGGTTCTAGCTGAGGGCAATCGGATCGACTGTGACGCCGGTAACCTGGATCGACGCGCCGCCGAGCAAGATATACGGGGCTTCACCCTGGTTGCCGGTCGCGGCGGTATTCGAGATCGTGATGTTGTTCACCCCTGGGCCAAGCATCCCTTTGGGAATCGTGATCTGTACCGTGGTCCAGTTCCCTTCACCCACCGTTCCACCCCAGTCTTCGAACCAGGCATCGCCCTGGTAGACCACGGTGGTGTTGATGGTGAGCTCGATCGGCGTCTTGGTGGGGGCATCGTCGTCCATGCCGACCAGGGTCAGAATGACATCTTCGGTCGACGGATCGGAAAGTCCGATGTTCACGGAAGCGGTGCCTTCACCGGTCGATTGCGCGTAGAGCGCGGCAGCAACCCGTCCATAACTTTCGGTTTCGGTCACCATGGCGGCTCCGAGCCATTGGTCGGGCGCGTAAGTCGCAATAGTACTCAGGCCAGAGACTGGATTCAGGAGTGATCCGTTCGCCGCAGGCGTGCCGGGCGATCCAGCGGCAATGACCTCGACTGTGATCTGGTCGTCTTGCGCCACTGCAATACTGCCGGTTGCCAGCGCGCCGGCCAGTGCCAATACCGAAACGAATCCGCCAATCCGCATGCGCCGCATCGTTCGATTCTTCCCCACGTTCGATCGCTCCACTTCTGTTGCTCATCGGGCGCGGAACGTGACCGCGCTGCATACATGCCTACAGCGTATCAGGCACTGCCATGACGGGTGCTGTGGGACGGGGTCGATTGAGATCGGCTGGCAGGGAAATTTTGAACGCGCCAACCATTCCCGGGATGGCGCGTATCTCTTCCAGCGCGTCGTCAGGGATTTCGTTGTCCACATTGACGACCATGATTGCTTCGCCGCCGCGATGATGGCGGCCGACCTCCATACCCGCGATGTTAATGTCATAGCGCCCAATAACCGTGCCGACCCTGCCTATCACGCCCGGAACGTCCCGGTGATGGGTGATCAGCAACTCGCCGGCGAGTGGGCGATCCAGGGTAAAACGGTCTACGGCCACGATGCCTGCTTGGGCACGATCCCACACGACTCGCACCTGGTGGGCAGGTTCTTCCGGCTCGCCAGTGGCCTCGAACGAAAAAGTCGGGATCACGTTCGGGTCGCGGGTACCGGCATCCACCCGGACTTCCATACCGAGTTCTTCCGCGATCAACCGGGCATTCACCGGGGTAACCCGGCGATTGGTCCAGTGATGCATCGCCTCACTGAGCGCCGCGCCAGCGACATGTTCGGTGACGTCATCGGGAATATTGCCGTTGACCGTCATACGGAATCCGGCGGGTGGCGATGGCTGGAGGACTGCCAGCATATGCCCAGCGGCGCCGGCGACCGAGGTGAGCCGCTGCAGCTCCGGAGCGATCAGCGAAGCCGGTGGGAGATTGACTGCGTTCGGCACCGCCTGGCCGTTGAGCGCGCAGATGACCGACGAGCCAATCATTTCGCCGACTGCTTTCAGTGCTTCCTCGCTCGACCCGCCGATGTGCGGGGTGAGAATCGCGTTCGGGAGATCGAAGAGCGGACTGCTGGTGCAGGGCTCGTGTGGGAAGACATCGATCCCCGCCGCTGCGACCGCCCCGGATTTCAGCGCCTCGGCCAGCACGTTTTCGTCCACCACATCGCCACGCGAGCAATTGATGACGATCACGCCCTCCTTTAAGAGGGGGAAGGTTTCGGCGCAGAGCATGTTGCGCGTTTCCGGGGTGGACGGCACATGGTAGGTGATGATGTCCGACTGTCGTAAGAGCTCCTCGTACGAAACTGATTCGGCGCCGAGTTCAGCGAAACGGGCATCTGAGATATAGGGATCGTAGGCCAATACCTTCATCTCGAACGCTTTGAGACGCTGGGCAACCACGCCTCCGACACGCCCGAGTCCGACGATACCGACGGTGCGGCCACGCAGGTC
>JBBQPB010000160.1:0-5445 GCA_038331435.1 Thermomicrobiales bacterium
ATCCGATTCTCGACCGAATCCACCATCTGATCTTGCCAGCCGCGGTGCTCGGGCTCGAGTTAGCGGCGGCGTTGACCCGTTATACCCGCGCCAGCTTGATCGAAGTCATGCGTGCCGACTACATGCGCACGGCCCGTGCCAAGGGCCTGAAGGAATTGGCGGTCATTATTTCCCATGGACTGAAGAATGCGCTCATTCCGATCATCACGGTGATTGCGTTCCGCCTGCCCTATCTGATCAGTGGGGCGATCATCATCGAGACGGTCTTCCAGTGGCCGGGGCTCGGCTTGCTGACGCTTACCGCCGCGAATCAGAAGGACTACCCGCTCATCCTCGCGTTGACCATGGCGGTGACGATACTCGTGGTGATCAGCAGCTTCTTTGCCGACCTGGCATATTCCATCGTCGACCCGCGGATTCGCATCGGATGAGCAGCGCCGCCCTTGCGACATTCAGCCCACAGCCTCATGCGCTCGATGAAGTCAAAACACGCCCGGGCTTTTGGAAACGGTTTTCCCGCCACCGAGTTGCAGTTATCAGCTTGGGATTCCTGATTTTCATGGGCGTAGCCGCGCTGCTGACACCGTATATCTCGCCGTACGACCCCTATGCAATGAATCTTGTCGACGCTAAACAGGGTCCCAGCCTGACGCATCCGCTGGGAACTGACATGCTGGGTCGCGACACCTTGACGCGAGTGTTCGTTGGCGGGCGGGTCTCGATTGCGGTGGCGCTGGCGGCCGTTGCTATCAGTTCGTCGCTCGGAACAGTGCTCGGTCTCGCGGCGGGTTTCCGGGGAGGATGGGTCGATACGGTGATCATGCGCATCACCGATATCTTCATGGCATTCCCCTTGTTCGTGCTGTTGATCGTGCTGGTCTCGATGCTTGGATCGAGCGCGCGAAACGTAGTCCTCATCCTCGGATTGCTTAGCTGGATGGTCGTGGCTCGCCTGGTGCGAGGGCAGGTGCTTTCGGTTATGAACCAGCCCTACATCGAGGCGGCGAACTCGACTGGCGTACGCACTGGACGAATGCTGAGCCGGCACGTGCTGCCGAACATCTTTGTCCCGATTGTCGTGGCCAGCACGCTCGGAGTTGCCAACGCAATGCTCTCGGAGGCGGCGTTGTCCTTTCTTGGGCTGGGAATCCAGCCGCCTACTCCTTCCTGGGGCAACATGCTGAACGCCGCCCAATCGCTTCAGGTGCTCATCAACGAACCCTGGGTTTGGCTTGGCCCTGGACTTGCCATTGCGTTGACGGTTCTAGGCATCAATTTTCTGGGCGACGGACTGCGTGACGCCCTCGATCCGCATGTGTAGGAAAGAAGGAGCAGCCTCAGGTGGCGTTCGACACCGTGATTCGCAATGGAACGATCGTGGATGGGTCGGGTACGACGCCTCGCTATCTGGCGGACATTGCCATCGATGATGGACGCATCGTCGCGATCGGCGACCTCAGCGACCAGCAGGGCACCGTCGAGATCGATGCAACCGGACTGACCATTGCGCCCGGTTTCATCGATGTGCATATCCATTCCGAAGTCGCGCTCATCTCTCCGGCCACGCCGAATCGCTACGGCTCGGTGCGCCAGGGTGTGACCACCCAACTCCTGGCGCCGGACGGTTTCGGATGGCAGCATCTGGAGGGCGAGCTTTACCGTCAAATGTGGGATTACACCCGCTTTGCAACCGGTGACGCCGATCTGGGTGGCCCTTGGCTACGCGCGACGGACTATCTCGATATCTTTCCGGGGCATACCCCGGTGAATGTGGTTCCCGAGGTGCCGCACCTGCCGATCCGGCTGGCGGCAATGGGATGGGACGATCGGCCGGCCACCGACGCCGAGCTAGACGTGATGCGCGAGCTCACGCAGGAATGGCTCGATGCCGGCGCTGTCGCGTTTAACACCGGGCTGGACTATCAGCCGACTGCCTTTGCCGACACACGCGAGCTGATCGAACTCTCGAAAGTGACCGCAGATGCCGGCGCTATCTACGCTGCGCACATTCGCTACAACATCCTCGGCCACGATGCCGCCTGGCGCGAGACGTTCGAGATTTCGCGAGAAGCCGGCATTCCAATTCATATCTCGCACGAAACGGTCGACGACATTACCCGTCCCCTGCTCGAAGAAGCCGCTGGAACGATTGACGTTTCCTTCGAGTCATACCTGTATCCGGCCGGTTGTACGCATCTCGCCATGACGCTGCCCACCTGGGCGCAGGCTGGGGGTACAGATGCAGTCTACGAGCGGTTGCAGGATCCGCAGACTCGGGCCGAGCTGACCGAATTTCTCCAGGAATCCTTGACCATTTCGGATGGGCGCCCAGGCAAGCTCACCATTGCTGCCAATCAAAGCGGGAGCCATATCGGCCGCACCCTGGGAGAGGTTGCGGACGCAGAGGGATTGCCGATGGGTGAAGCCGCCATGAAGATGCTGCTGGCCGAGCACCCCTATGCGTTGATGATCTATCACCGGAACTTTGGCCCCGAGGTCGCCGAAACAATCGCGCGCGAGACTTTCCAGCATCCCGCCATGATGGTCGCCAGTGACGGGATCTACCACGGAACCTTCAGTCATCCCCGGTCGAATGGTTGCTTTGCACGAGCGATCCGCATGGGCGTGCGTGAACTGCAAGCGGTTTCGCTGGAGGAGGCGGTCTGGAAAATGTCAGGATTCCCGGCGACCCGCTTTCGGGTTCCCGAACGCGGATTCGTCCAGGAGGGTTTTGCCGCCGATCTCGTGATCTTCGATGCTGCCACCATCAGCGATGGAGCCACCTGGGAGCGACCGCTCGAAAGCCCGACGGGTATCGAGCTTGTCATGGTGGGCGGCGAAACCGTCGTGCGGCAGAATGTGCCAACCGGCGCTATGCCCGGTAAGGTGCTGCGGCGTCAGGACGCGACATTGCCGGTATGACCCAACCGCTGCGTACGATCGTTGTCGGTCTCGAGCACTATCACGTCACCGGCTGGGTCGAAACGCTTGGTCTCTTTCCCCATCAGATCGAGATCGTGGGCCGGTATGACCCCGACCATGCGCGCGCCAATCGAGATCGACCTGACTTCACCGATCCGGGTTTGCCGCAGGCATTTCCGGCATGGTTCCGCGAAACTCCGTTTTTTTCGGATGTGGACGAATTGCTGCGAGAGACCCGTCCAGAACTGGCGATGGTCACGTTGCCAAATCGCCTGGCTCCCGATGCCATCGTGGAGCTGGCGCGGGCTGGATGCCACGTCATCGTCGACAAGCCCGGGGCCCTGACCGCCGCAGAGGCCGACCGATCAGTGGCAGCCACCCGGGCCAACGGCGTGAAGCTTGCGGTTGCATTCACGCGACGGTACGGCCGTGCCTGGCAAACTGCGGCGGCCGAGATCGAACGAGGACGGCTGGGGCGCATCCTCTCCTCGGAAGCGATTTTTGTCACGTCTTCGGTACTTGTGCGCGATCCGAAGAACCCGATCTTCGATAGAGATGCGATGGGCGGCGGCATCCTTCACTGGTTGGGTATCCACGATATCGACCTGATCCAGTGGCTCTCGCACGAGCCAATTGTCGACGTGCAAGCGATGACTGCCACCATGAGCAGTGCTGCGGTCGATGTCGAGGACACGATCTCGATTCAATTTCAACTGGCCGGAGGCGCGGTTGGCACCATGCATTTTGCCTTTGCTTTGCCTCGCGCTGGTGGCGCTGGGTATATGGCCCTGCGCGGGCGCAACGCGTCGGTGACGATCGATGCTGCCGGCGCGGCCGAATGGATCGGACCTGGCACGGTGGCCGATCCACTGCGGATCGAAACGACATCGAGTGACGTCGTGCGCCTGCCAGGCTACGGCTCGGCTGGGGTGCAGATCGTTTCCGACATGCTGGAAGCGATCGAAAACGATCGTGACCCACTGGCAACTGGTGAAGATGCGAGGAATGCCTTGCGCGTGGTCGATGCCGCGTATGCCAGCGCATTGACCGGCCGGCACGTTTCGATCGACCCGGACATTGGCGGCAAATGAGCTCGACGATGAGAAAGACATTGCACGGTGTCTGGGTGGCGATGCCGACCCCCTGGCAGGCGGACGGCAGTGTCGATGCCGGGATCGTACGCGAGCTGGTGCAACGGTATGCCTCGGCGGGACTCCACGGCGCGTACACCACTGGAACCGATGGCGAAGTCCATGTCATGGAAGTGAACGAGCTGCTGCAGCTGGTGGAGCCGTTTGCGGCTGCTGCCGTCGAGGCCAGATTGCCCGCTCAGGCCGGTTGCGGTTGGTCGCATACCAACGGCGTAATCGAGCGAGGTCGAATCGCCTCGGAGCACGGGATCGGCATTATCCAGGTCACGCTCCCGTCATGGATTCCTGTGAACGATGAAGAGCTGGTGCGCTTTTATGGCGCCATCGGCGACGCGCTCCCCGACCTCATGCTGATCCACTACAACATCATGCGCAGTGGACGCATGATGAACGGTGCCGACTTTGCCCGCGCAAAGGCGGTTGCGCCCGGTCTGGCTGGAAGCAAACACACCGGAGGTAGCATCTCGCTGCTGATGGACATCATCGACGCGACCCCAGGCATGGCGCATTTCATGGTCGACGCCGACATCGTGACCGGCGAGCTTTTTGGCTCGCCCGGCTACTACTCGTTCATTGCCAATACGTCGCCGGCGTTCGCGCTTGCCATGATGAATGCCTGCGAACAGGGCAACTGGGAAACGGCTGCTGAGCACGCGAAGCTTTGCCAACGGTTTTTCAGGCGCTGGCTGCCGATGTGTACCGATATCAATTCGTCATCCGCGCTGGCCAAGATCGCGACCGCGGCCGGGATTCTTCCCGAGATGCCGCTGGCGATCAAGGAGCCCTATATCGGCGGCACGCAGCGGCATGTCAACGAGCTGCGCGTGTTGCTGCAAACCGAGTTTCCTGAGCTCATCGACCCACAGTTTTCGTAGCGTATCAACCTCGAAGGAGCGTGCATGACCACGTATCGCGTCGGTATCGTTGGCCTTAGCTGGATCACCAGCGATCCCACCGGACCCGGCACCCATCCCGTGCTTGGCGATGCCATGCCGGGTACGCATTTGAGCGGGATGGAGCGCATCCCCAATGTGCAGGTCGTTGCGGGATGCGACATCAGCGAAGCAGCCCGCGACCGTTTCCTCGAGCGCTGGGGAAGCACCTGGCCTGACTTGCTTGTCTTCGACGACTACAACGCCATGTTGCAAGATGTTCCGCTGGATATCGTTGCGGTCGCCACTCCGGACCATTTGCATGCGCCGGTCGTGAAAGCTGCCGCCGCTGCGGGAGTGAAGGCGATCTTCTGCGAGAAGCCGATATCGACACACACCGACGAAGTCGACGAAATGCTGGCCGAAATAGAGGACAACGGCATTGTCGTCAATGTCAACCACACCAGGCGCTGGAATCCGACCTGGGTTGCCGCGCGGGA
>JBBQPB010000161.1:0-5422 GCA_038331435.1 Thermomicrobiales bacterium
AGTTCGCGAAGCTGAATGAACGGATCGTTGCCGACGGTGGCGATGCCTTCATGAATCCGCGCAACTCAGCGGCCGGCTCCCTCAGACAACTGGATACCCGCATCACCGCATCACGCCCGCTGCGCTTGCTGGTGTATGGAATCGGGTATGTCGAGGGGGCGCCGCTGCCGGAGACGCATTCAGCCGGACTCGACATGTTGCAGGGGTTCGGCTTTCCGACGCCACTCGAACGATTGAATGCGACATCGGTCGAAGAGGTCTGGGCGCGTTGTGCTTGGTGGTTGGTCCACCGCGACGATCTCGAATTCGAGATCGATGGCGTCGTGGTCAAGGTTGATGATATCCGGCTGCAGGAGGAGATTGGGTTCGTTTCGCGCGAGCCCCGCTGGGCCACCGCCTACAAATTTCCTGCCATTCAGAAGACAACTACATTGCTGGGGATTCAGATCAATGTCGGGCGCACTGGCACCCTGAATCCACTTGCGATCCTGGAACCGGTGAATATCGGCGGGGTTGTGGTCAAACGGGCGACGCTGCACAACGAAGACGAAATCGCGCGCAAGGATATCCGGATCGGCGACACCGTCGTCGTGCAGCGGGCCGGTGATGTGATTCCGCAAATCGTGAAGGTGATCGTTGGGAGTCGAACCGGTAATGAAATTCCATTCGAGATGCCGGAAGTTTGTCCGGTTTGCGGTTCACCGACGATGCGGGAACCGGACGTCGCGATGCGGTATTGCACCAATGCCGCCTGTCCGGCGCAACTCAAAGAGCACCTGCATCACTTCGTCTCACGCACCGCGATGGATATTGCGGGAATGGGTTCGAAACTGACCGACCGCTTTGTCGATCTGGGTTGGGTGAAGGACGCGGCCGATCTCTTCCTGCTGCCCTGGGAAGATGTCGCCAAACTCGAAGGACTCGGGGAGAAGAGCGCGACAAATCTGCGTGAGGCAGTTGAGGCCAGCAAGCAGCGCCCCCTGGCGCGATTGATCAACGCACTTGGGATCCGGCACGTGGGCGAACGAACCGCGTCCCTGCTGGCGGACAGGTTCGGGTCGATCGATCGGTTGATGACTGCGACGTTGGATGAGATCAACGCGATCGCCGGTATTGGAGAAGTATTGGCGGCGAGTGTTTTTTCGTTTTTCCAGGACCCGACCAACCATACGATTGTCGACAAACTGCGCTCGGCTGGAGTGCGAACCGAAGATGAACGTGTCAGCCGCCAGGTAAATGCGAATGTGGCGGGAAAGACGTTTGTGCTTACGGGGCGATTGGAGACGTTGACGCGCCCGCAGGCCGAAGAGCAACTTCGCCAGGCGGGTGCGAATGTCTCCGGATCGGTTTCGAAGAAGACCTCATATGTGGTTGCGGGCGAAGAGGCTGGCAGCAAGGCAGACAAAGCACGTGAGTTGGGCTTGCCGATCATCACGGAAGGTGACATGCTGGCCATGCTCAATTCGAATGATACGGAGTAGGATTCACCGGATAACGGTGTCTCCGGGTTGTCGGGCACCTGCGATGGTCACAATTCCTCGCGAAGGGAGCGAACCAGCATGAGCGGCTATTCGGCGCCTTCGCGCGAGGACGATCCCGTCCATACCGTGCGGACGATTGCCAGACTTGCCCAGATGATCATCGAGTTGCGAGATGAGTACGTCCGCCGACCTCGGCCGGATACGCTGCTCCAAATCGAGCAGCGCCTCGACGATCTCCTCATGCAGCGCGAGGAACTCCGGCACCGTATCGAGAATTCTCGACACAACGAGTAGAACTTCCGATCGATTGCCCGATATGCCCCAGTTCTTATCGAACTGCGGCGACGACGCGTCTGCTCATTCGCACCAACATGCGCGATTACGCCTAGCAGGCTGCTGAAAAACACCCTCGACTTTGCCCATCCCCGGTCATTTGCCTTAAAATAGAGTTGATCGGACGGCAGGCAAGCGTGGAGACGGGAGCAGCAGCGTGGTACGTGGACGACGGGACCCCCAGGTCAGCATGTTGGCGTTTGTCGATCTGGAGGAGCGAGTGCCGGCCGACCACCCCCTCCGCGCCATCAAGCGGTACGCCGATGCCGCCTTGGCCGAGCTCTCGCCGGTCTTCGACCAGATGTACGCGGTCAATGGCCGGGCCTCGATCCCACCCGAACGGTTGCTCAAAGCCAGTCTGCTGATTGCGCTGTACTCCGTCCGGAGTGAACGCGCCTTTTGTGAGGAACTCGACTATCACCTGCTTTACCGCTGGTTCCTGGATATGAGCCTGATGGAGCCGAGTTTCGCGCCGACCACCTTCACGAAGAACCGGGAGCGCCTCCTGGCGCATGAGGTGGCCTCGCGCTTCTTTGCGGCGGTGGTGGGACAGGCGGATGCGTTGCATCTGCTCAGTGACGAGCACTTCACGGTGGACGGCACCTTGATCGAGGCGGCAGCGAGTTTCAAGAGCTTCCGGCCGACAGATGGTTCCGGGACGACGGAGCCACCGGACGATCCGGGGAACCCGACCGTGAACTTCCGGGGAGAGAAGCGCTCCAACGCCACCCATGCCAGCACGACCGATCCGGAGGCGCGCCTGGCCAAGAAGGGCGCGGGGAAGGAAGCGAAGCTCGGTTACACCGGACACGCGTTGATGGAGAACCGGAACGGACTGCTGGTGGACTTTCAGGTGACGACGACGAGTGGCACGGCGGAGCGGGAGATCACGCCGGTGTTGCTTGAGACCGCCCGTGCCCGTGGGTTCCATCCACGGACCATTGGCGCGGACAAGGGGTATGACACTAAAGCGTGGGTGGCGGCGGTGCGACAGCTTGGGGTGACGCCGCATGTGGCGCGGAATGTCACGGCCAGACGGTCGAGCGCGATTGATGGCCGGACGACGCGGCACGCTGGATACGCGGTGAGTCAGCGGAAGCGGAAGCGAGTGGAAGAGATCTTCGGGTGGATGAAGACGGTGGGCGGGTTCCGGCGGACACGGTTCCGGGGGTTGGCGCGGACACACCTTGCCGGGTATCTGGTCGCCACTGCCTACAATCTGGTGCGGATGGGACGGTTGATGACGGCGTCAGCGTCCAGCACCACCGGATAGCCGCAGATGCAAGCCCTCCGCGATCAGGACGGGTGGAGAACGAACCGCCGGACCACAGAGCAAACCACCAGATACGCAGCGTGAACCTTTGGACGGCCGCTCAACTGGCAAACCGCGTCCGTAAACGAGACTTCGATATCAATTCTTCAGCAGCCTGCTAAGGAGCGATACGGTAACTGTGCTACCGAACGGACCATGAATGCGCAACCGCACCGGATCGCAGACAAGACCAAATGATCACCCGGGATTTGACGGAACCAGCGAATATTGGCTTTGATTTGCGTCACTGAGTCGGCAGCCTCATTGATTGGTGAACCAGCCGGTACCGCTATATCGGGTGCGAACGGTTTCTCGTACCCTGCCTATGGGTGCTGGCAGCGGTAGCTGTTGTGTCGAATTATAGCTAAAAAACATTATGCGGATTGTTCTTTTCATCGTCACTTTCAGCTCATTCGTAATTCGTGAGCCTTCCCACGTTGATCGAAAGTTCTTCATTAATTATTGAAAGCTTCGAACGCAGGTTGAAGAACATTAGACCGAAATCGGCTTGCTTCGTGGCATCTTGTTACCAGTTGTCCGGGCCTTCCATCGGCAAATTCCGAGGAGCACCGAATACACCAATCAGAAAACGCTTTGCGGCGCGCGGCAGAGCTGGTCGCACCGGCCTGAGCGGTTTACGAACTGTACGAAACACGTTGGTTCCACCACACGCAAGAATTTGCTCTCTCGCTATCGCGGCGTTCGAACGGAAGCGACTGTCAACCTTGCTTCGTGGTCCCGATGCCAGATGGCACATGCTCTGCATAAGCAGTATTGGCAGATCGTGCCGATGACGAATCGTATGCAAGGGGTTCAGTATGAGCGCGCAAACCGCATCTTCTGGTCGTGAAACGACAATTGTCGACAACGAGGTCTACAACCTGTTGTCAGCTGTGACGAATAAGCTGCAGGCGCTTTCTGCCTATTCGAAGTATCTGGCCGATGGTTCGGCCAACGACCAGATATTCGAACAGTTGAAGCAGGAAGACGAAGCCGCCGTCCGTCGGCTGATGAACCAGCTTGATAAACTGGCGCAGCAGGGTCGCCTCAAGGTTTAGGTTGCGAGGAGAGTCCTGAACCCGCTCTTTACACGAGACGCCCCACTCCGGCTAACCGGGAGTGGGGCGTCTCGTGCTAACAGACAGAATCCTGCGTCCCGTCCTGCGTCCGCTCCACAATCTGGTGGCTTTTCAGGTTGAGTTGGCGGGCGGTGAGACCACCGTCGACGACCACAATTGAGCCAGTAACGAAACCGGCCTCGTCGGCAGCGAGATAGGCGACCGCGGCGGCGATATCGTCCGGCGTGCCGAAGCGGCCGATGGCGGTGGCGGAACGGATTTCGTTCCAGATTTCGTCGTCCCAACCGGTTCCGGCGCTCATTTCATTCCATATGGTGCCGGGGCATACCGCATTGACACGAATGCCATAGGCGCCGAGTTCCAGCGCGCAGGTCTGGGTGAGATTGATGATGCCGGCTTTGCTGGCGCCGTAATCGGCAAGTGTTGCCTGACCGCGTGTACCGTTAGTGGAGGCGATGTTGACGATCGATCCGCCATCGCCCTGGGCGACCATTTGCCGTCCACCGATCTGGCTGCAGAGAAAGGTTCCCCGCAGGTTGGTATTCATGATCCGATCCCAATCGGTATCGGTGATATCGAGGAAGGCGTTGGCGCGTGCAATGCCCGCGTTGTTGATCATCACGTCGAGTCGACCCCACCGGGCGACCACTCCGTCGATCATCGCCTGCACCTGATCGCGACTGCTGACGTCCGTCGTGCTGCCGGCGATTTCGCCATCAATCGCAAGCTCGGCGACAGTCTCATCCAGGAGTTCTTCCTTAATGTCGCAGATGAGAACACGTCCGCCTTCCCGCAGGAGCCGGCGGGCGATACCTTTGCCGATACCGCGACCCGCGCCAGTGACGATGCAGACCTTGTTTTCCATACGATGCATGCTGGGTGAACTCCTCGATCAGTGGACGCGGTAGCGTTCGATTTGGACAGGGTCAAGTTCAACGCCCAAACCGGGACGGTCCGAAGGGCGGGCAGTTCCGGCGGTGATTGCCAGCGGTTCGGCGATGACATCACCCTCGTAGAAAAAGGGACCGAGGATGTCACATGGATACTGTTCGGCATCGATAGCCGTGGTCGACATCGCAAGGTGGATCATCGCGGCGCTCGCGATTCCGAGTTCGAGGTTACTGCCGACGGTGCAGACCAGACCTGCTGCCTCCGCGACTGCGGCAACCTTGCGCGCGGGTCCGATTCCGCCGCCTTTACCAACGTAGATGGAGAGG
>JBBQPB010000162.1:0-5381 GCA_038331435.1 Thermomicrobiales bacterium
CACAGTGGTGTTAGTCGTCTGTGTGCCGATCTTTTCCGTTTGGTTGCGCCGTTGGGCACCCCCAGCAGCCGCGGGAGCGTCGACGGCTCGCGTTCGCTAGGAAAGCCGTTCTCGCAGATAAAGCAAAGCCGGGTGGACGAATGAACTGCCCCCCAAATGTTGGACTGCGAAATGCAGGTGCAACGACTGGGGAGCAGTACTATGTCTTGGCAACGAGCCCTCTCAGCACGGCAAGCGGAACGTGCCGTCGCCTTGTTCGAGGATGGCTACGGGAGTGATACCGTCGCCACCCGCCTGGAGGTGAGCCGGTCGGCGGTGAGACGGCTCTATGACCGCTGGCGGATCTGGGGAGCGGAGGTGCTGGTGCCGAAGTCCACGAAGCGAACCATCCCGTTCGAACTGAAGCTGGAGCTGGTGCAGCGATTTGCGGCGGGTGAGCCAAAGGTGGCGCTGGCCCAGGAACACGCTTTGTCGTCGCCGCAGCTGATCGAAAAATGGGCGCGGACCTATCGCGCCGAAGGCGCAGACGGATTGCGTCCCAAACCGAAAGGGCGACCGAAACGTGATCTCGCAGCCCCAGTAGGGGAAGAACCCGAGCTGGATCGGTTGCGTCGGGAAAATGAACGGCTGCGGGCGGAGGTAGCGTACCTGGGAAAACGGCGCGCCTTGATCGCCGCCGAACACCGGTAAAGGTGCAGGCTGTTCAGGCGCTCAAGGCGGACTTTTCCCTTTCGGTGCTGCTGGAGATTGCGGGACTACCCCGCTCGACCTACTTCTATCACCAGGCACGGGCGTCCCGTCCGGATCGTCACGCCGCCCTTGATAGCGCGATCCACGCCGTGTTCACACGCGCCAAGGGGCGCTACGGGCATCGTCGCATCCATCGGGACTTACGGCTAAGTGGATGGGGCGTTGCCAAAAAGACCGTCCTGCACCGGATGCAGGTCCTGGGGCTCCGCTGTCAGGTACGGCGCCGGAAGCAGTTCACCACCTACCGGGGTCAGGTGGGGACGACGGCGCCGAATGTGCTCAATCGCCACTTCACCGCGGCCGCTCCAAACCAGAAATGGGTCACCGACCTTACCGAGTTCCGCATCGGCGACGACAAGCTCTATGTGTCGCCGGTGCTGGACCTCTATGACCGTCAGGTCATCGCTTGCAGCGTCGGGCGTGCCCCAACGCTCGCGCTGGCGACCAGCGCGTTACAGCAGGCAATCGCCACCCTCGGGCCGACCGACCATCCGCTCGTGCACTCCGACCAGGGGTTCCAGTACCAGCATCGGAGCTGGCAGGACCTGTTGGGAGCCGTGGGAGCGACGCCCTCGATGTCGCGCAAAGGCAACTGCCTGGACAATGCGGTGATCGAGAACTTCTTTGGACATCTCAAAAGCGAGGTGTTGCTCGAATCGTTTTCCAGTATCGACGCCCTGGAAAGGGCCATTACCGACTACATCGGTTGGTATAACCAGGAGCGAACTTCTGCGACGCTGAATGGACTGAGCCCGGTGCGGTACCGGGCTCAGTCGTTCAGGCGCTAGACTTTGAATTCTTCAGTCCAACTTTCGGGGTTCAGTTCAAAGGCCGCGCCGGTTTGCAAGGCTATTTTGACTCGAACGCGATCAGCCGGCCGGAGTTGCCTCCGGGCTGGCCACCGGCATGGTGGTCATCATCTGGAAGGCTTCCGCATCGCACTTCAGCACCATGCCAGCTGCCGGGGCGCCAGCCGGAAGCGAGATCATGGCGGTGATGTAGGCATTGCCGTCGCTATCGAACGCAATGCCACCCGGGAATGGAATTCCCGTGATCACCGTGGCGCTCGCACCGCTCTGCGGATCGATCATGACGATCGAACCGGCATCCGGGCCGGCCGGATCGATGAAATTATCAGACATCGTCACGGCGTAGATGGTGCCATCCGGCGCAACTGTGACATCGCCGAGCATGGTCAGACCCGAGGCGACGGTGGTGACGGTGCCATCCATGGCGACATGCATCAGCGACGCGGTTTGCGGAAAGAAGGGGCCGCCCGAAAGATTGCTGACATAGAGACCGCCATCCGGCGCCCAGGCCAGACCGGTCGGAACTGGATCGATTTCCATCGCGCCACCGCGGTCCGGATTCGCCTGCTGTCCGGGAAGGCCCGGGATCACTGCCAAAAGGCTAACTTCGCCAGTGGTGGGGTCGACCTTGAGGATGTCGTTTCCGCCGGCATCGGCTACGTAGAGCATGCCGTCGGTTCCGGCGACCATACCGTAGGGGTCAGAGTCGATGAAGTTCGGGTCCGGATTGCTCGATCGCTCGAAGGCTTCGAGATCGGCTACGACGGTCCCTTCACCGGTGGCGGCGTCGATTGACCAGACGGACGCGCGTCCTGCCATCGGGTCGACGGCTGGAGTGCCAGGGCCAACGCCACCAGTGACAACGTAAATCGTGCCGTCGACAACCGCAACGCCGGCTGGTCCAACGACTTCGGTGCCGAAGGTAAAGGACGGCAGTGCCGGTCCAACCTGAGTGACAGCGCCATCGGCGCCGATGGTTACCACCGCACCCGAATCGCCATACATGCTCAACGGCTCGTTAGCGGCAGGCGTACCCGGAGCGGGGGTACCGAAGATCGCGCTATCGCCACTGGATCCGGCAAGCGCGACATAGACCGTGCCGTCGGTTGCTATGGTGAGATGACGTGGATTGGCGAGACCGCTGGCCACGACTGAACAGCCCATGGGGAGCGCGGGAGCGGCAGATCCCGCGGCGGGCGAGGCATCCTGGGCGCTGGTGGGCACGAGAGTTGCTCCGAGGAGCCCTCCCACGACCAAGGTGCTGGCGGCTGCCAGACCAAGACTCTTGCGAATTCGAGACATCGCATATTCTCCTGTCGATTGACGAAGGTGCCGATGAACGATTGCGGGGTTGCGGCTGCTGCAAGCGGCGAATCGATTCGGAGCGTTGTGAGCACAACGGAGGCCGGGGCACTCCTCACCTGGCGCGTGGCATTGGTGCTTCGAGTCGAAACCAATCGCTCGCTGTGTTGCGCGCAATCCCATTCCAGAGGGTATGCCTGCGCACGCCATTCGTCAATCCCTCACCCGCTTGCGGTTTTCCGGATTCCTGATCAGAATGAACCCGACCGAACCGACCTTTTGCCCACCAGCCTGCAGGAGCGAACAACGTGCGCCAAATCAAACCGACTACCGCATGGTGGTGTCTGACCCCGGTGCTGAGTCCCGAGCAGATTATCCAGACGACTGCCCAGCTCGGGTACGGGGGGATCGAGTTCGCTCCGCGTGAGCAATGGGACGCGATTGCCGATGCCGGCGTGCGTATCGTCTGCGTGCGTGGGCACGACGACATCACCAACGGGCTCAACGATCCGGGGGAGCATGACCGTATCGAGCGGGAAATTCTGACCAACCTGGAGCTTGCGCAGCAGTTCGATATTCCGTCGCTGGTCTGTTTCAGTGGTGAGCGCAAGGGGCAGGACGACTTCTCCGGGGCAGCCAATACGATCGCGATCTTGCAGCGGGTGTCGAAGGCGGCCGAAGAGGCCAACGTTTTGCTCGTGCTGGAGCTGCTGAACAGCAAGGTCGACCATCCCGACTACATGTGCGACCGTACCGCCTGGGGGATGGAGGTCGTTTCCGCGGTCGATTCTCCCGCGGTCAAGCTGCTCTATGACGTCTATCACATGCAGATCATGGAAGGCGACATCGCGCGCACGATCGGGGCACACCACCCACATTTCGGGCACTATCACCTGGCGGGGAACCCGGGACGTCACGATCCGGATGAGACGCAGGAGCTCTATTACCCGCCGATTCTCGATGCTATCGAGGCGACCGGGTATACCGGCTATATGGGCATGGAATATCTGCCGAGTGGCGACCCAGTGGCATCGCTGCGCCAGGCGTACCAACTTTTCGTGGACTGATGCGCGACTCTTCCGGCATCGAGCAGCCGGTCGTCGAGTTCTTTCTGGAATGGCAACATCGCGTCAACACTGGAGATGGCCACGCTATTGCTATGTCCTTCTCATACTCGTGGGTCGCGCGGATTTCTTGGATGAGCTCCTGCTCGATTATGTCGTGCACACCGCGCAAGATCCGATCGTCATCGTCGCGGCTTTTGGGCATGACAATGCCGCCGGCATGTGTCGTCGTTTCGGCCTGATCAGCTGACAATGATCAGGCGAGAGTCGCTTCCCCACGGCGGAGTGACCGTGGGGGTTAGGGCCGGGCCGCCGGCTGCGAGCGTCCGATGGATAGCGGGCCAACGTCTTGGCCGATAAGAGCTCGAGGGCGGTATTGGTATTGGTTTGCTGCTCGCCGTCCAGGGGAACGGATTTTTTCGCGAGGAAGGAATGTAGCTCGCCAGCGACAGCCAGGGCCTGCTTGGGTGCGCACTTGGTGGAGAGCTCGAGCACGGAGGTGTTGTTCGGGAAGAGCCATACCTCAGCCACCAGCGGGAGTTTTGAGCCTTTCGGCAGGAACTTGAGTTTCAGTACATTGATCGGACCCAGCACCGCAAGGTCGTCAAGGGCGAGACCGTCCGGGGCATGGTCTTCGTAGAACGCGCGTTGCTCTTTGTTGAAGAGCTTGCAGATCGGTTTGCCGTCGAACACGACAACGTGCACGGCGCGCTTGCCAATCTCAGCTTTCATCGAGCCGGAGCAGACATAGCCGCCGGGCATGGCGTTGACTTCGACGCCGAAGTGCATCGATTGCCGCACGGCTTTCGGGCATGCCCGCGGATCGACCGGGTGCATTTTCACCGTCGAATCGTCGTTGGCCCCCTGAATGCGACGTGCTCGCACCACCAGCCTGGCATGGTTGAGGGTGCGCTCGGGGGTATCGAAGAAAAAGACTTGCCGGATGCAGGCTTCCAGGGGATCCATGCCCAGGGCCCGCGCGGTGGCGGAATAGGAGTCTTCTGGGACGGTGAGCTTGAGCTCGACACTGTCGGAATCGCTCTCCAGGTACAGAAGGTCGCGGAACTGATCGTCGGTGAGCGGGGGGTGGGCCTGTTGCTTGGACATTGGCTTGTGTCTCATTTGCATCGATGTTCGCTGAGGCCTTCGCCTGGCGTCACTGTTTACGTCGTACGGACCCGCCTCGTCACCATACCCCCGCTTCTCTATGGGTATCGACTGCAGTGGGCGTTACGCGCAGCGAATAGCCCTTTGGTGCTATCGACCAGGGGGTGACCGATACACGAGAAGGTATGTTGGTGGGATCCACGCGGGTGCGCTCGCGGCTGGCGGACTTGGCAGCGCGACGCTCGGGAGCATTGCCGGGCACTACAAATCTGGTCTCGGCCGGGGCGAGCTCAAGGAACTGGGCGACGCGCTCGATAGTGGCGAGGCTGGTCTAGTGGTGGTTTACGCC
>JBBQPB010000163.1:0-5373 GCA_038331435.1 Thermomicrobiales bacterium
CCGCCTGATCCCCGGGGTAATAGACGACGCGTCGATTCTGGAAGAATCGCATCAGGATGGGTTGTTGGAATACCCGCACTACACCCGCCCAGCCGAATTCCGAGGACTCGCAGTCCCACCCGTGCTCTTGAGCGGTCATCATGCGGAAGTCGCCAAGTGGCGAAAAGCGCAATCACTGGAACGCACGGACACTCGGAATCAGACTTCGAAATAAGGCGCGGCTTCGCGAATCTCGCGCAGAACTCTCAGGCTGGAAAAATCACGCTCAGCGATCGAGCGCATGTAGATCGCCAGTGTCGCTTCGATTTCGTTGGCCAGAATCGGATCGACGGTGATCCGCCGCACTTCTCCCATACCGTTTCGATCCAGCGACCGCAGGATCTTCTGGACATTGACCGACATCACGCGACCGTTGGGATCATTCGGCCAGCAGTTCGGACAGAGCACTCCGCCGGTCTGGATGCCGAGCATGTTCGGTTCGGCCAGCAGATCGTTTCCGCAGCTGGCACAGCGGTACAGTTCGAGCCGGTAACCGGTCACTGCCAGCAATGCCATCTCGTACCATCTGGCGAGCACCCAAGGCTCGCCAGGGCGTTCCAGCTCGGTCAGCGCCGCGCTCAGAAGCTGGTAGACCTCTGGCACATCCTGACCTTCAGGCACGAAGCGTCCGGTAAGCTCGGCTAGGTGACATGCGTGGGAAAACGCGGTCACTCGCTCACCGAGTGTTTCGCGCCGCTCGATCACCTCGACCGAGGTAATGACATCGAGATCGCGCCCTCGGCTGAGCATGAAGCGACATCGATTGAAATAGTCCAGCGCAGGCGCTAACTTGCTGGTCGGACGTCGCGCGCCTTTAGCGATCGCGCGAATTTTTCCCCGGTCACGCGTCAAAAGCGTGAAAATCCGATCGGTTTCGCCCAAGTCGAAACGGCTCAGGACGATCGCTTCGGTCCGATAAATGCGGTCGCGGCTGGAGGATCTGGAGGGTGTAGTAGCAGGGTTGATGCCGGCGTCATTCACCGGTCAATGGTACCATTTTGTTCACTGCACCGAGGCGTTCCGGAGGGTTCCGAGCGCTTGGGCCGAATGGGTTCTCAGGAACGTGATCGATCCACATGTCCAGTAATGTTTCGATGCTTGCGGCATTCCTGGCTGGGGTGCTATCGATCACATCCCCATGCGTTCTGCCACTGGTCCCGCTCTATCTCGGACACATAGCCGGTGTCTCCGTGACCGGTCCCAGCATCGATCGGCACCTTGTCTTCCGCAATGCGTTTGCATTCGTCGCAGGGTTTTCCTTCGTCTTTATCGCCATGGGAATCGCCCTCGGTGCAGCTGGTTCCCTGGTGTCGACAGCAGAGATCGTCGCCAGAAACCGATACTGGTTGGTCAGAATCGGCGGAGCGCTGCTGCTCCTTCTCGGGCTGCAGCAGCTCGGGTTGATCCGTCTCCCGTTGCTGAGCCGTGATCGCCGCATCCAACATGTGTCCGAATCTACCGGTTCCGTGACCTCGTCGTTCGTCATTGGCGCTACGTTTGGAGCCGGTTGGTCCCCCTGCGTTGGACCCATCCTCGGCGCCATCCTCACGATGGCCGCCGGTCAAGGCGATACTATTCGTGCGACCTGGTTGCTTGTCGCATATTCCGCCGGTCTCGCTGTGCCATTCATGCTTTTTGCAGCACTTGGCACGACTTCGCGCATGCTCAAGACCATGACCCGGCATCTCTCCGCCGTGAATTCAGTTTCCGGTGGCATCATGGTCGCAGTAGGGGTGATCATGTTACTGGGCATCTACCAACAACTTTTTGTCCGAATCGCCGCGGTAGTGCCCTGGACACCGTGGGAGCCAACCATTTGATCCGGTCCGCCGGCCATTCATCACCCCCGAGGATTCTCTGATGGCGCAAGCCACACTCGAAAAACGCGGCGTCCGCAACAACCCATTGGAAACCTTGGTCGACCGCGTTTGGCGTTTCTTCTGTTCCGTTCGCGCAGCAGTCATCGAGATCGCTATTCTCGCAGTGCTCGTACTGATCGGGACGCTGCGCGGGAGCGCGGTGCCTCGCTGGATCGCCGATGCAATTCCCATTACCGGGGGCCTCGTCGATCGCTGGTATGCCTGGGACGTGTTCCATTCGATCCCGTTCATGTTCATTCTGGCAATCCTGACCATTGCCATTACGGTTTGCACGATGAATCGCGCACCCGGTATCTGGCGCACGATCAACGAGCCGACGATCGCCACCACGCGCGGATTCATCCGCAATGCCGAGGTTTCAGCCACCGCCACGCTGCCGGAACCGATCGATAGAGCTGTGGACGACTACTCCGCAACGCTCAAGAAAAAGCGCTACCGCGTGCTGGCCGAACAGCACGGGGACTCCACGCATGTCTACGCTGACAAAAACAGGTGGGCAAAACTTGCCACGTTCCCGTTTCATCTGGCGCTGATTCTGATTCTGATCGGAGGGATTGTCGGTGCAAGATATGGATTTCGCGACAAGGAGTTCGTCATTCCCGAAGGCTCGACGCGTGATGTCGGGCATGGCACTGGGCTAAGCGTCAAGCTAGAGCAGTTCAATGACAGCTGGCGGGAAGACGGGATCGCAGCCAGTTATCGCAGCGATTTGGTGCTGTACGAGAACGGTAACGAAGTCAAGCGCGAGTCGATCACCGTGAACAATCCAATGACCTATGGGTCGACGACCTTATATCAAACGAGCTTCGGTCAGGCTGCGCAATTCCGAGTCACCGACGCCGAGGGTCGAGTGCTCTACGATGACTCGATCGAGTTGGGCCTCTATCGTGCCTCGGCCAATCCCGATGCTCCTGCCGGCGTCATCGATCTGCCTCAAGTTGGCATGCAGATCAATGTCATTGCGCCGGACGAGGATCGGCCCAACGCTCCCTTTCTCGATACGCTCAATCTCAAGAGCGGGCAGATGTACGTGCAAGTCCGCGAAACCGGACCGAACGCGTCGTCCAACTTACCGGATGGTGTGGTAGTTCAAGGGCAGCCGCAGGAGCTCAATGGCATCAACATCGAGTTCGTTCGCGAGAGCCGGTTCACCCTGCTTCAGGTTGCCAGCAATCCCGGTATTCCGATCTTCTGGACGGCCGCTTTCCTCCTCGTGGGTGGGTTGGTCATCACGTTCTATTTCCCGCATCGCCGCATTCGAGCGATTTTCGATGAGAACGGTCCGGAGGGAGCCACCCAGGTTGCCATGGCGCCGCTGGCCAAACGCGACTGGTCGGGGCAGCGCGATTTCCGCAACGCGGTGACCGTGCTCTCTGGAAAGTTCAGCACTGAGTTCTCTATTCGCGAAAGTACCGATCCATACACCAGACCGGGCGACCGACCGATGCCCGAAACGGCGTAGAATTTCTCGACTGGGAAGCCAAATTCTTCCTGGATCGCATCAAAGGACAAGCCCATGGAAGGAATGGTCAGACTCTCGTTTTATCTCTTCGCCGCGACATCGGTTTCCGTTGCCGCTGCCTGGGTTTCCTATGTTGTCTACGGAGTTGGCTTTATCCGGTTACGCCGCACCTCCCTTGCAACCCCTGCCGGCATGACAGTCAATAGCGCGTCAGCGGAGTTTGGACCGCCATCGGCGAGCGCGGGCCGATTCGCGACAATGTTTGGCTGGTTCGCCGCGGTCTTCGCCGGCTTCGCCGTACTCACGCGAGGGATCGCATCGCACCGCGGCCCATACTCGAACATGTTCGAGTTCAGTCTCGCGTTCGTATTCGTTCTCACACTGGCCTATATGCTTTTCGAGCGCTTCTATGAGGTGAAACAGCTCGGTGCCATCGTGATGACGATAGCGCTCGGCATGTGCCTCTACCTCTGGTCGTTGCCGCCTCGAATGCGCGAAGTGGATGCGCTCAATCCCGCGCTGCAAAACCGCCCGCTGATGACAGTTCACGTCTCTGCCGCCATCATCGCCTACGCCACCTTCGCGGTTTCATTTGCCGCTGCGATCTTGTTCCTCATTCAGCTCCGCAAGAACGTCTCCTGGCTCCCCAGTGCCGATATGCTCGACGACATCGGATACCGCGCCGTGACGATTGGCTTCCCCATGTTGGCACTGGTACTGATCCTCGGTTCGGTATGGGCCCATCAGGCATGGGGCGCCTATTGGTCCTGGGATCCGAAGGAAACCGCGGCGCTCTTCACCTGGCTGGTCTATGGTGTCTACCTTCACACTCGTTCGCTCCGCGGATGGCGCGGGCAGCGAAGCGCGATCATCTTGATCATCGGCTTTATTGCCGTTGGCTTCACCTATTACGGTAATTATTTCTTCGGTGGATTGCACGCGTATGGCGGAGTCAATTAACGCTCCAGCGCGCGACGAGGGTGTCTCGCTGGTTCCAGAACCGCCCAAACCCGCCGGCCGCAGTAAACAAGCGCTGGTCGGTTTAGGCGTTGCCGCGGGGATACTCTTTCTCGCCTGGTTCGTTGCTGGCCGTGCCGGTCTCAGCGATGTCGGCAAGGGAGGAATAAACACCTCACTCCTCCCCAAAGTAGGAGACGAAGCCCCCGATTTCGTCGCGATTAGCCCGCAGGGCGAGATTGTTCACCTGAGCGATTTTCGCGGGCAACCGGTCTGGTTGAACTTCTGGGGGGCGTGGTGTCCCCCCTGTCGCGCAGAAATGCCGGACATTCAAGCGGCTTACGAACAGTTGGCGCCCCGGGGTTTGACGCTGCTGGCGGTCAGCCTGGGTGACACGCCCTCGGAAGCCCTGAATTTTGCAGAATTGAACGGCGTCACCTTCGATATTTTGCTCGACCCAGATCGATCGCTCACCAGTCCAACCTACCCAATCTACAACTTCCCGACACACATCTTCATCGATAAAAACGGGATCGTGCAAAAGATCGTGCTCTCCGAAATGAGTACCGATCATGCGATTGCCGCGGCAAATTCAATTCTGCCGAAAGAAGACTCGACGCAAGCCGAGAGAGAACCCGGTCGTTAGCTCGATTTCCGGCGATCGCTCCTGTGAGCGATACACCAGTCATCGCCGCACTTTTCGCCCCGTCGTAGGTAGCCCCGCTTATGGGCTTCCCAGTCTTCCTTGCGATCGTTCTAGCTGGCTTTGGCAGCCACGATCGAATCGTGAAGTGACCTCGCTCGCGTAGTGATGGAGGTCCAATCGCTGCCATCGATTGCCTTCGGATCGACCAACGCACTCCCGAGCGCAACTGCCACCGCCCCGGCCTTGATGAATTCTGCAGCGTTCTCGACCGTCACCCCTCCTGACGGAATCAACTTGATGTGTGGGAATGGCGCAAGCACGTCCTTGAAGTACTTCGGGCCACCGAGACTGGCCGGATGGACCTTGATAAAATCGGCCCCAGTCTCCCA
>JBBQPB010000164.1:0-5359 GCA_038331435.1 Thermomicrobiales bacterium
GCAACGACGAGCGGCCATGCCATGTCGATGAAAGTCCGCGAGGCCGCTCGGTGGGAATGGAACGACTGGTTCGTCGATCTTGGGTTGAGCTCGCGTGCTGAAGCAGAGGCGTTGGACATTTATCCAGGATGCCGGGTGATCTGGAATCCGAAAGTGCAACGCTATGGCCCAAACCTCATCACCGGGAAGGCGATGGACGATCGCGCGGCGCTGGCGATTGCTACGATCGCGGGCGAAGAACTGGCGAAACGCAACGATCTGGCGTTCGAACTGCTGCTTGGCTCGACGGTGCAGGAAGAAAACGGATTGCTCGGAGCGCAGAGCATCGCCGACGAGGTCGAGGTTGATCTTTGCCTGAACCTCGATGTGGGCCTGGTTGGCGACAATCCCGGCCCGGATGCACGCGATTTTCCGAACAAGCTCGGGGCCGGACCTGCGGTCGTGTATCAGGACATGTCAGCGCACTACTCGCGCAAACTCTCCGATCGCTTGCTGGCTGTCGCTCGAAACAACGACATTCCGGTGCAGCGGGCTATTTATCAGCAATACGGCAGTGACGGTGCCGCGTTGATCCGACGCGGGATCGAAGCAGCACTGCTCACCTATCCCACTCGGTATACCCATTCACCGGTCGAATCGGTGGATGAGCGCGATTTGAACGGGCTGGTCGATCTCATCGTTGCGTTCGCCACCACCCCGGACACTGTCTAGCTTCGAAGGGCGAAAGTAGAAGAGGAGACAGCACATGCTGTCTCCTCCATCTTTGCCGCTTCTTGGAGAGCAGAGCGTGCTGACTTAACTGTTGTAGACCATGAACCCCCGGATGAGGTCGAAGAGCAGCTCGGGCTCGTCGAAGAGCACCGAGTGGCTGCTGTTCTCAAAGATCCGTAAGTCCGAGTTTGGAATGAGCGATGCGACCTCTTCTGACATTTCGGGAGGGAGGATCCAGTCGTGCCGACCCCCGATGACGAGCGTGGGAGCGGTGATGTTGGGAAGCTCGTCTCGAATGTCGTAGGTTCGCAGGAAACCACTGAAGGCTTCATTGATCGCATCGATCGAATAGATACCGCGCAGGAGCCCGTCTTTGGAGGCGTTGGGATCCCACGACTTCGTATAGAGCGGGTCCATGATTTCGAAATACTCGATCAGTTCTTCCTCCGTCTGGAAATTTCCGGCCCAGAGTGTTTCAGCGACCCGCTTCTGGTCCTCCGTGCCATGATCTCGCACGAACTGGCTCGCCTTGGAAAACCCATCTGACCTGGCGGTGGTCACCGATGCGATGAGATGGGAGACGCGATCCGGGTAGCGGGCAGCGTATTTCAGCGCAACAATGCCGCCGTATGACGTACCGAAAATGACGATCTTGTCGAGTCCGAGATAGTCTCGCAGTGCTTCAAGGTCTTCGACATTATTTTCGAGTGTGTAGGTGTCACGGGGGCCCCGGGCCGATCGTCCCTGACCGCGATGATCGACATAGACGATCTGAAAGCGATCGGTGAGGGGATCGAGCGCCGGTTTGTAGTACGTGTGGTCGCCACCAGGGCCGCCGTGCAGCGCAAACATGACCGGCCGTTCGACCATCTTGGGGCCGTCGGGCACCAGGCCGGCGCCATCGACATCGAACCAAATCTCAGTACCCCGAACTCGAGCCTTCACTTAATTCTCCTCACGAAATGTCGCAAATTCAACGAGATCCCATGCGGGGATCGAGCACATCGCGGAGACCATCTCCGGCGAGATTTGCTCCAAGGACAGTGACAGTGATTGCCAATCCGGGAAAGACCATGATCCACCAGGCGCTCCGTATGAACGGACGGCCATCGGAGAGCATGATTCCCCATTCCGCCGTCGGAGGACTAGCCCCAACTCCGAGGAACGAAAGGGCCGCGCCCACGAGAATCGCGCCTGCGATTCCAAGACTGGCAAGCACGAGAATAGAAGACAGCACGTTCGGTAAGATGTGTCGAACCATGATGCGCAAGTCGCTCGCGCCCGATGCGCGAGCTGCTTCGACAAATGTTGTCTCTTTGATTTGAAGACAACTCGAACGGACGATGCGAGCGAAGCTGGGGATGAAAGCAAATCCGACCGCGACCATGGCGTTGTAGAGACCGGGCCCAAGCGTGGCGGCGACGGTCAATGCAAGGAGAATTCCTGGAAGAGCCATGAGGGCATCGATGAACCGCATGAACACGCCATCGACCAAACCTCCATATGTCCCGGCGATGACACCGATGACGGTGCCAATCGACGCCGCGATGCCTACGGCAATGAAGCCCATCTGGAGCGAAATTCGCGCTCCGTAGATAACGCGACTGAAGACATCCCTGCCAAGATTGTCGGTCCCCATTAGATGATTCGTTGAGGGCGGCTTCATGACGTCCCGAGAAATTTTGATTGGATCGTAGGGGGCAATCAACGGAGCTATGAGGGCTACAACGGCCAGTACAATCAGGATGGTCAGGCCCAGCACTGCGCTCTTGTGGCGCAGAAGGCGCCCTAGCGTTTTTCGATATCGCGGGGTTTCCGCAAGCTCCGCCACCACCGAGATAGCGCTATCGGAGTGGACCTCAGGTGCATTTGCTGTTGCCTGTGCCAAGACTGATTGCTCGCTCATGTGGCGCGATGCCGAACTAGTGGCGGATGCGCGGATCGATAAAGCCGTACGAAATGTCGGTAATCAGATTTACGACCAGATAGACAACGGCGGTTAAAAGGATTGCTCCCTGTACCAGTGGAAAATCCTTGTTGAGAATCCCGTCGACGATGAGCCGCCCGATTCCGGGTCGAGCGAAGATCGTTTCGACGATCACCGCCCCGGCGAGGAGATAGCCAAAATTAAGACCGAGCAGGGTGATCGAAGGCAGGAGCGCGTTTCGTAGCGCATGACCGGTGAGGACCGTGCGCTCTTTGAGACCTTTGGCGCGGGCGGTGCGGATGTAATCGTCCCGCAGAACTTCCACCATATTGGCTCGGACAAGCCGGGCTATCAGGGCGATCTGTTCTACTGCCAGCACCGTCACGGGAAGAATCAAGGCGCGTGGCCCGTCGGTACCAGTCGCAGGTAGCCAGTCGCGCGAAATTGAGAATGCGAAAACCAGCATCAAGGCGAGCCAAAAACTGGGAATCGAGACGCCAAGCAAGCTCACCACCATGGCCAGGGTATCGATCCAGGAATTCTGATGCGTCGCGGCGATGATGCCGAGCAGGAACCCAAGAACTGTCGCCACGATCAGGGCGAGAATAGCGAGCTCGAGCGTCTTGGGAAAGCGACCGAAAAACTCCTGCGTGACCGGTTGTTGCGTGCGGATCGACTTTAGATTGCCGGTCGCCAGATCCGAGATGAAATGGACGTATTGCACTGGCAGAGAGTCATTCAGACCCAGTTGTTGCCGGAGGTTCTCGACTTCGTCGGCAGAGGCCCCCGACCTCCCCAACATCACTCGTACGGGATCGCCTGGAGTGAGGTGGATCATCATAAAGACGATCACCGAGATGAGAAAGAGGACGGGCACCATCATGGCGATGCGCTGCAGCGCAAAACGTACGATCATGGTGATGCCCGCCCTTTTCCTCGACTAATTCCTAGGAGCTGACTGACGCGTCGTACAACCAGAGATAGTTGCGGAAGTCCTGCTTCACATCGTTGTACCGATTCTCGTACGCGATCGACGCGCCGGGATTACCGTACAAGGGAACGATGAGCGCATTTTCCATGATGATGCTCTGGATCTGCTCGTAGATCGCGGCGCGTTCTTCCTCATTCACGGTTGCTTCGCCAGACTCCAGCAATTGATCGAGCTCTTCACTCGGCCATTTGCTCCAGTTGTAGCCTCCGTCGATATTTGCACTGAGGAAGAGGTTGTTGAGTACGACTGGATCGCTGCTGACCCATGAATTGTCGTAGAGATTGACTTCGCTGTTTGCGATCGCATCGTCGGCCGCGGCGCCGTCCATGGGGACCAGCTCCAGCTCGATACCGACCTCTTTCCAGATCCCCTGGGCAAGCTCATCGAATGCGGCGGTGAAGTCCGTCGACGGGAGGGAAACCGTCAGGCGCTGACCATCCTTCTCACGGATGCCATCGCCACCTTCGACCCAGCCAGCATCTTCGAGCACTTGCTTGGCGCGATCGGGATCGTAGGGATAGAGCTCCTCGACTGCGGCAGAGTAGTATGGCGTCGATTCCCAGAGCGGACCATACGCCGGTCGTGACTGCCCAAACATGCCAATCTGCACGATCAGCTCGCGATCGAGCGCGATGTTCAATGCCTGTCGGACTGCAAGGTCGTCGGTTGGCGCCTTGGTCGTGTCGCAGAACATCGTCTCGGGAAGCCCCGGATTCAGCGGAACGTTCGTCAGGAAGTCAGAGCTCTCGCTCAAGCGAGGAATCTCGTTGAGCAGCGGCGTCTGGATGAGATTCGCATCGCCTGCTTCGAGCGCGGCCAGGCGAGTCGGGCTGTCCGTGTAGAAGCGAAAGGTGATCTTGTCGAGATACGCGGGACCCGTATGGGCGAAGACCGGCGAGGCCCAATTGTAGTCATCGTTGCGGACAAGCGTGATGTGGTCGTTTGGCACCCACTCGACGAACTTCATGAAACCGGTTCCGACGGGATTGCGAAGATACGCTGTCGGATCGGCCTGCACCGCGGTGGGAGAGGAGATCGCCAGGAACGCTTGGCTGGCGCTATCGAGGAACGGTGCATAAGGGGCAGTGAAATGAATCGCGGCGGTGTAATCGTTGATGACGTCGGTCTTGTCGTAGGGACCGAGCAAGCTGGACGCGAAACCCGACTTGGTCTCAGGATCGACGATATGGTCCATCGCAAATTTGACCGCATCGGCATTGAAGGGTGTGCCGTCGTGGAAGGTCACCCCTTCTTTCAGCATGAACGTATAGACGGTGCCATCCTCGTTGATTTCCCAAGAGTCGGCCAATCCGGGGTAGAACGAGCCGTCGGTCCCACGCCAGACGAGCGTGTCGAACATGTTCATCATGACCCAGTGCGATACGGCATAGGGCGTTACGGCTGGATCAAGGCTGTCCATTTCGTAGTTCAGACCGACGACGATCTCGCCGCCCGACTCGCCATCCTGCGCTCCGGCGGACCGCACAAACAACAACCCGGAGGCTGCTGAGGCAGAAAGTCCCGCGGCAGTAGCCAACTGCATAAGCCGGCGCCGGCTTACTTCATGGCTGTCGAGGGACTGCGTCAGACCGCTTTTCACTGAATCGTTACTCATTCCCTACTCCTCGATTCACCGGCCAAATGCCAGAAATGTGCAGATTGCCCCGCTTCCTTCTACATCGGTGAGTAATTCGCGATCTCGACCATAGTTCATGGCGGGTCCGAGATTC
>JBBQPB010000165.1:0-5284 GCA_038331435.1 Thermomicrobiales bacterium
CCGGGTCGTCAATGACCTTCCGCCGAAAGACCGTGACGTGGCCATGGTGTTCCAGAGCTACGCGCTCTATCCTCATATGACCGTCTACGACAATCTGGCCTATCCGCTCAAGTTGCGCAAGGTTCCCAAGCAGGAGCGCGATCGCCGCGTGCGTGAGGCTGCTCGTACGCTCGATATCGAGCCATTGCTCGATCGCAAGCCGAAAGCGCTCTCCGGTGGCCAGCGCCAGCGCGTGGCCCTTGGCCGCGCGATCGTGCGAAACGCGGATGTCTTCCTGATGGACGAACCGCTTTCCAACCTCGACGCCAAGCTCCGTGTGCAAACGCGTGCCGAGTTGATCAAGCTCCACGAGCGCGTCAACACCACCACCATCTACGTGACCCACGATCAGGTCGAGGCGATGACCATGGGTGACCGCATCGCGGTCATGAGCCTCGGTGTCCTGCAACAGCTCGATACTCCGCAGCGTCTCTATGACATGCCGGCCAACAAGTTTGTTGCCGGTTTCATCGGCTCACCGTCGATGAACTTCGTGGATACGACAATCGAGAAGCGCGACGGCTACCTCTACGCCAGCAGCCCTGGCGTGCTGAACATGCGCGTGCCAGAATGGAAACAAGCCTCGCTGGAGAAGTTCATCGATAAAAAGGTGACTCTTGGTGTCCGCCCCGAGCACCTGCTGCCCTGGGACCGCGCCAATGGCATTGCCCCCGACGATTCCAAGATTCCAGTCACAGTCGACGTGATCGAGCTCCTCGGTAATGAGATCTTCGTTTACCTGACGCTCGACAATGGCGATGTCATCACCGCCCGCATGGATCCGGAAGTCAAGCTGGAACGCGGTCAACGTCTGGAAGTCACCGCATCGCCGGACAAGCTCCACTTCTTCGATCCTGAGACTGACTACGGTATCTACGTCTAGGGCCGAACGTCACAGTGCATTCCGAAGGGCCGGCATACGCTGGCCCTTCGTCGATTATTCGAGAGATATTGCGAAGGGACGAGCGTGATGTGTGAGCAGGTCGAGGGATTGGCAGCGGCCACGATCGCGGTAAAGGGTGGCAACGAGCACGTAAAGGGCGGGGGCGTATCGCCGGCGATTCAACTCTCGTCCACGTTCGTGCATGGCGGCGATCCTGCCAATCCCGATGATGGCATGTATGCCTACGGGCGTGGCGGATCCCCCGGCTTTTCTGAGCTCGAACGTTCCATCGCCCAGCTGGAGCACGGCGCTGATGCCGTGGTCTTCAATGCCGGGATTTCCGCCGCGATAGCCGCCTTGGCCGAAGGAACGACCAGCACTGCCGTCGTTCTGCCATACGACGCGTACTATGGGATTCGCGCCCGCGCTTCTGAGCTGCTGCCGTTACGAAACATCGAGGTCCGCTTTGTCGATCAGACGAATCTGGCTGATGTGCGTGAAGCGTTGGAAGGCGCATCCCTGTTCTGGACTGAGACGCCGACCAATCCGCTACTGGCCATTGCCGATCTCGAAGCGATCGCAGAAATCTGTGCTGAGCAGCGAATTCCGTGGTTCTGCGACAACACGTTTGCCACCCCAATTGCTCAGAACCCGCTCGATTACGGCGCGGCGGGTTCCATGCACAGTGTCACCAAGTACATCGGTGGGCATAGCGATCTCATTCTGGGGGCAGTCGCCGTCAACGATCTGGATCTGGCGAAGCGCTTGCGCGGTCGGCGCGGCGATGTTGGCACCCAACCCGATGGGTTCACCTGCTGGCTGGCTCGCCGCGGTTCCCAATCTCTGGCGGTGCGCTTCGAACGGCAATGCGAAAACGCCATGGAGCTTGCCACCCGGCTTCAGGCGCATCCGGCGGTCGAGCATGTCTTCTATCCCGGATTGGCATCGCACCCGGGACACGAAATTGCGAAAAAGCAAATGCGCGGGTACTTCGGGGCCATGCTGTCGTTCATCGCGAAGGGTAGTCAGGATGCCGCCCAGCGCGTCGTCGAACGCTGCGAAGTCTTCGTGCCTGCCACCAGCCTAGGCGGAGTCGAGTCCCTGATCGAGCGCCGAGCCCGTTGGACCGCCGAATCGGCCCATCCCGCGCTCCTGCGCCTCTCGATCGGCATCGAGGATGTTGACGATCTCTGGCACGATCTGGAGCGAGCGCTGGGGAGTTAGGCTGTACGAGCTAGGAGAAGGTTGCTCGATTGGCCATTCGCCTATTGCGACATACTCCGGCATTCGCCGTTAATCTCCCAACTCCTCACCCCCTGTCCTCAGTGTTATCCTCCCACGGTTACGGATTCGGCCCGAATTTGCCGACAATTCGCTCGTTTTCGAAGGGATCCAGCCACCGTGCGTATGTCACACCTGTTCGGACGGACCTTGCGGACCGCCCCGAATGATGTCGAGATCATCAGTCATCAGTTGATGCTGCGCGCCGGGATGATTCGCCCACTCGGCTCGGGACTCATCAGCCTGCTGCCGCTCGGTTTCCGGGTTGTGACCAAGATCGAGCAGATTATTCGGGAAGAGATGGATGCCATCGGTGGCCAGGAGCTGCTGATGCCGGTGGTGCATCCCGCCGATATCTGGCGAGAATCGGGACGCTACGACCAGGTCGGTCCGGAGATGGCCCGTTTCAAGGACCGCGCCGACCGTGACATGGTGCTGGCCCTGACGCATGAGGAAGTGGTGACCGATCTCGCCCGGCAGGAGATCAGCTCCTACCGACAGCTGCCGATAATTGCGTATCACATTCAAACCAAGTTCCGCGACGAACCGCGTTCGCGCGGCGGTTTGATCCGGGTCCGCGAGTTCACCATGAAGGATTCGTATAGCTTCGATACCGATGAGGCTGGTCTGGATCACGCCTATCGGCTCCACTGGCGAGCCTACGACCGCATCTTCCGCCGCATCGGCCTGGAGTTCATCGTCGTCGGCGCGGATGTCGGGATGATGGGCGGCACCGCATCGCACGAGTTCATGGCCTTCTCCGAAAACGGGGAAGACACCATTCTTTTCTGCAACCAATGCGGCTACGCGGCCAACCGCGAGGTTGCCACGTTCAAGCGGGACGAGCCGGTGGATGAGCCCCTGCTCGACATGGAAGACGTCGAAACGCCCAATACGCCAACCATCCAGGCGCTGGCAGACTTGCTCGGCATTCCCACCTCAAAGACGGCCAAGGCAGTCTTTTTCAAGGGTGGATCGGGCCGATTCATCTTCGCGGTCATTCGCGGCGATCTCGACGTCAACGAAACCAAGCTCCGCAACGCGATTGGTGAACGGACCCTTACGCCGGCGACCGTCGAGGAAATCAAAGCGATAGGAGCCGAAGCGGGGTACGGCTCGCCAGTTGGCGTGCGTGACGCGTTCATTGTGGTAGACGAATCCGTCCGTGATACGCCGAATCTCGTAGCGGGCGCGAACCGGCCCGGCTGGCACCTGAAGAACGTCAATTTGACACGGGACTACCAGGCCGATCTGGTGGCCGATATCGCCACCGTTGGCGCCGGCTTCCCGTGCCCGGAGTGCGGCAGCCCACTCCAGGAGACTCGCGCGATCGAAGTCGGCAACATCTTCAAGCTGGGCACGCGCTATAGCGAAAAGCTGGGTGCAACCTACCTGGACGCAAACGGCGAGTCGCATGCGATCGTGATGGGTTCGTACGGCATCGGCAGTGGCCGCAGCGCGGCAACGGTGGTGGAACAGCGCCACGATGACAAGGGCATCCTGTGGCCCCTGAGCATCGCTCCGTACCACGTCTCGCTCGTCGAGCTGCCATCACCAGATGACACGCGACCGAAAGAGGTTGCCGAGCGGCTTTATCAGGAGCTGGAAGATCTGGGCGTGGAAGTGCTCTACGACGATCGCGACGAACGTCCGGGCGTGAAGTTCAACGACTCCGACCTGATCGGCATCCCATTGCGGATTGCGGTGAGTGCGCGAAATCTGGCCAATGACCAGATCGAGCTCAAACTTCGGAAATCCAAGGAAGCGATCTTCGTACCGATCGACCAGGCCGTCGCGGAGATCGCTCGCATCCTGGCCGAAATCGCCGAAAGCGAAGCCTACGAGTTCGTTCTCGATCAGGAAATGACCGAACCGCGCATTTAGGCTCTGGGCACCGGCGCCCAGCCGAGCAAGAGGGCGTCCGGGATGGTCATGGTGGTGGAGCCGTCGACCAGGGACGTAACCGTGACGGTAGACGTGCGACCTTCGCCCTCGGTGTCGTACACCGAAACCGCGAGCTGGCAGCCGTCGGGCGAGACGCGCGCGTCGGTGTTGCCGGTCGAGGTTGCGACCTGGGTAGCCGTTTCGCTTGCGTTATCAACAAGCCAGATGCGGCCGAATCCCGGACTCACCGCGTTGATAATCGTGAAGCGTCCGGCATTGTCTCCCGCGGTGTGTGCCATATAAACATCGTCAGAATCTTGCTGCAGGACGGTGGTCACGGCACCGGTCACAAGATCGACCGTGCGATACGGAGCGCCGGCAACGCCTGATCCGATTTGAATCGTCGGGGCAAAGAGCACGGCGTCGCGATTGGCTGGAGATGCGACCGGTGCCATGTCCCTCAGCTCGACGAGCTCGGTCGATGTCCCGGATGCGATGTCGATCCAGAACCATACCGTTGCGTTGTCGCGCTTGTCGGAAACCAGCAGATGGGTTCCGGCCGCGTTCGTGAGCGCTCCGGCTAGAGCACCCTCCCATTCGAAGAGCATTCTCGGTGCGTCAGCGCCATCCGGTAGGACCAGCAGGTGCCGCCCGTCGAGAAATAGCAGCGGCCCGCCCTGCCGAAGCGGCAGAATCCGTAACTCCGGCGTCTCGGCGATATTGGCACGAACTCCGGTATCGGGATCCAGGGACCGGATGAGCGTAGCTCCATCGTGCTCGATCGCGTAGATCACGTTACTCTCATCATCGAACCCAGGGAACGGTAATAGCGCTTCGGTATCGATCAGTTCGGGAGCCCTCTGTTCCTGCAACGACACCAGGAACCCGGCGTCCTGGAAGAATGCAATCAACCAATTGCCATCGGGAGAGATCGAGGCGGAATCAATAAACTGCGGTCCGTCGTCCACCAGCGTTGTGAGATTGAGTGCATCTCCACTGCTCAGATCGACCAGCCAGAATTCGTCCGGTCCCGATGCGAGCAGGAGGAAATCGGATTCAGGTGCATTCCGAATCGTGGGATAGGTCGCAGAAAGTGCGGACTGTTCTCCTTCGGGGATCTGAATTGGCGTGATGGTGCCCGTGGCGACGTCCATCAGGCCCAGGATGCCGCCGAGCGAACGCACCAGTGCAACTCCC
>JBBQPB010000166.1:0-5277 GCA_038331435.1 Thermomicrobiales bacterium
TGGAGTGTTGGTCCGGCGACGTTACGCTCCAGCGACCCCTTCGGCTTTTTCTCCAGCCGGCGCACCGTGGGCGACAAACAGGAGCTGATCGTCTACCCCCCTTCCTTCCCGATTCACGAACCGCCCGCCCGCAACGAGCGCCTGATGGGTCCGCTTACCGCGCGTCGCCGGCTGGTGACCGATCCGCTGCGCCGGGCCGGCGTACGTGATTACCACCCGGAAGATCCCTTTCGTGTCATCAATTGGAAAGCGACCGCTCGTACCGGCAATCTCAAGGTCAATGTCAACGATCCGGTCATCTCGACCGTGATGATGATTCTGCTCAATCTCGACACCTTTACCCACTATTGGGAGGGATTGGCGGTCGAGCAGAGTGAGCGTGCCATCGAAACGGCGGCCTCGATCGCCCGCTGGGGCATCGAACAGCAGATCAGCGTCGGGATTTCCACCAACGGCTTGATTGCCGGGTTCGACACCCCGCTCCGCATTCCCCCCGGTCGTGGCATGCACCAGCAAGCGCAGCTCATGAATGGACTCGCCCGGCTGTGGGCCTTTTCGACCGTACCGGTGGCGCAGGTACTCCGGCAGGAACGGGTGCGTTGCAGCCGGGAGACCACCTTCGTCCTGGTTTCGCCCATGACCTCGCCGGTTATCGCCAACGAGCTGCGACTCTACACCCTGGCCGGGATCGACCCGATCTTCGTTCCAGTCGGAGAAGCGAGAGATGCCCCCTTGCCTGGAGTGAAGCGGTGGGAGATCGAGCTGCCAGCCACGGAGACGGCCGCATGAGTCAGATGGCGCTCACCTACAGTCGCCGTGAATGGGTGATCGAGCTGCTCTTGCTGCTGGCGCAAGGGCTCCTGGTTTGGATGGTGGCCGATCAGCTTTTCGCGCCTTTTACCAGTAATCTCGATCCACTCCCGGCCTTGCTACCGGTTGGCCTGGTCGCCATCTCGGGCGTATTGCCACGTTTCCTGCACGACTATGGCATCTGGAATCGCGGCTTCGGGTTGGTCATGCTGGGGGCTATTCTGCTCACCACCCTGGCAACAGTGAAGGTCGTTGCCTTTCCGGGCTATCCCTGGCTCGATTCCGAGTGGTTGCGGCAAGCGGTGCGCTCACTCGTCTTCGAGCAATCATCCGCCGATATCGCCGTCTGGGCGCCGATCGGGCTGAGTGCGGCGGTTTGGTGGTTGGCCCGCATCATCGGGTCGCCCGGCCTGGAACGATGCCGCACGATGCTCCTGGCCGCGACGGTAGTAACCGCACTGGTATCCATAGCCGCGTATGTGGTGATCACGGGACCTGGCGACCGGGAGCTCTCGGTCGCCATCGTGATCGTCTTTTCCGCTACGCTGATCGCGCTCGCCATCGCCCGGCAGGGGCACGAGGCAACCCATTCTCGTCGCAGGCTGCTTACCACCGTCCTGCTGCCAACCATCGCCATCGCCACGGCCGCGATGGTGCTCTCCCTGATCGTGACCTTCGACGGGTTGCGCAGCTCGTCGGCCGCGATTTCGTTCCTCGAAGTCGTGCTGGAGCCGTTCTTCCAGATCCTGGTGCTGTTGCTCACTGCGCTGGTCATCATCATCTCGTTGCCGCTCGTCTGGTTGCTGTCGCTGGGCGACTATCGCGGCATCCCGCAGGTCAACCAGTTCAACAACAACGGTCAGAATGAACCAGCCCGCTCGGTGCTCGACTGGCAGCCGCCCGATCCGGTGCGCTACCTGCTGGCGTTTCTCGTGCTGCTGGCGATCTTCTACGGATTGACCCGGTTCGGTCTGGCCCTGACCCGGCGCGATTTCGATCCACTGGAAACCGGTGAGCGCGAGTTCGGCTCCGGCAAGGGCTTCGGCGCCTGGTTCGATCGGTTCCGTGGACGCTTCGGCCGGCCGCTCACGCGTGATCCCCTCGCTGAGCTGCGCAAGGATCCCGCCTGGGCAAGCACCGTAACGATCCGCGAGACCTATGCCACCTGGCTTCGCTTTGCCGAAACCCACAAACTCGGCCGCACCACCAGCGAAACCGCCGACGAGCTCGACCGGCGCGCGGGACCGAATTTACAAGCGCAATCCGCCACCGCCGCGCTCGTCGAGCTCACCGCTATCTACGACAACGTACGCTATGCAGCGGCGCCGGCCACACCCGAGCAGGCCGAACGTGCGGTCCGCGCCTGGAACGAGCTCAAATCCGCCGAATCGGCAGCCACGAGCCAGCGATGACAGAGAAACAACGGAAAGCAGATCGCCGAGTCGCGTGCGGGGTGGCCCGCACCGCGATAAATCGACGGTGCTACACCCTGAAAGTCCCTCCAGGACTATCGGGAACCCCCGTCATGCGCCCCACCTTCGTCATCCCACACAACCCTGTCCTCCTGAGCGGAGCGAAGGATCTCTCTCGTCGGGGTTGCCGGCAACCAGCTTCACCGAAAGCAACCCGCAACACAGGCAATCACTAATGGCTCCGCTTCCCAACGAGGCTCCCGTCGGTATCTACCTCCACATTCCTTTCTGTCGCCACATCTGTCCCTATTGCGACTTCAACACCTATCGTGGGCTCGACGCGCTCATCCCGCGCTATGTCGATGCCCTCATTCGCGATATCGCATCGCATCCGCCAATGCCTGCCCAGACGGTCTATTTCGGCGGGGGCACCCCCTCGCTTCTCACTCCGGTGCAAATTGGCCGCATCCTGGACGCATGCCGTGCGTCGTTCGACCTCGACCCGAACGCCGAAATCACCCTCGAAGCCAACCCGAATGGAGTCGATATCGCCTGGTTCGAAGGCGTACGCGCAACCGGGGTCAACCGCCTTAGCATCGGCGCACAGACGTTCGACCGCAAGGGGCTGCGCGTGCTCGGCCGGCAACACGAAGCAGCTGACGTGATATCGGCGCTCGATGCGGCCCGGACGGGCGGGTTCGATAATCTTTCGCTCGATCTCATCTTCGGTTGGCCCGGACAAACCCTCGACCAATGGCGGCGCGATCTCGAAACGATTGCCTCCCTGCCCATCGAGCACTGCTCGCTCTATTCGCTCATCGTAGAACCGGGAACCCCCATGGCCGATGCCGTCACCCGCGGGGTACTGACCGTGCTCGACGACGACACCAGCGCCGATCTCTACGAGACTGCCATGGGCACCCTGGCAACCGCCGGCTGGGCCCACTACGAGATCGCCAACTGGGCACGTCAGCCCGAATTCGCCTCCCGCCACAATCTCGTCTACTGGCGCAACGGCGCCTACGCAGCCTTTGGCGCGGGCGCGCACGGTCGTATTGGTGCCGAACGCTTCATGAATCACCTCAGACCGCTCACCTACATCGAAGCAGTCGAATCGGGCACATCACCGCATTCAAATACCGAGCACCTGAGCTCCAAGCTGCAAATTGGTGAAACCATGATGCTGGGGCTGCGCTTGTTGGAGGAGGGTGTTTCAGGTTCTGCGTTCGCGGAGCGACATGGTGTCGCTCTGCACGATCACTTTGGCCCTCAGATCGAGGAACTTAGTGGGCTCGGCCTCCTTGATTGGGACGGTGCCCATCTCCGCCTGACCCCGCGCGGCACCCTCCTCGCCAACGACGTGTGCGTGCGCTTTCTTTAGCGTCCACGAAGAGGCGCATACGTCCTCCACCACAACCGACCGGTGTGGCAGTAAAACGGACACCGACCCGCAAGACCGGTGGAAAGCGACAAGTGACACTCACTGAGGGTTGTCTCTGACTTGGCGGCGGTCGCCTTTTGTAACTGGTCAGCGTGATCGACGCGGGTACAGTCCGGTACATGCAACGGAAAAACGTACCGGTTCCAATCTCGAGAATCACAACCTCGCGCCCATCGGTATCCCTCTACAATGCCGGAAGGAACGACACACCGGCCGGGGAGGGCAATCCATGGGCAATGACATCATCTTTTCATCCGCGATCGAGCTGAGCGAACGGATCCATAAGAAAGAGGTCTCGGCTCGCGAGGTGATGGAAGCGCATCTTGCGCAGATCGAAAAGGTAAATCCGCAGGTCAACGCCATCGTCAATATGCTCACGCCCGAGCAGGCCATCGAGCAGGCGATCGACAAGGATCGCGATTTGGCGGCTGGCACAAAGCTCGGTCCGCTCCACGGCTTTCCCCATGCAGTCAAAGACCTCTATGACGCGGCCGGTTTCCCAACTACGAGCGGCTCGCTGCTCTTCCAGGACAACATTGCCCAGCAGGACTCGCTCATCGTGCAGCGAATTCGGCGCGCCGGGGCAGTCATCATCGGCAAAACCAACGTTCCAGAATTCGGACTCGGATCGCACACCTATAACAAGGTTTTCGGACCCTGCCACAATCCCTACGATCTCACCAAGAGCGCAGGGGGCAGCAGTGGCGGCGCGGGCGCAGCACTGGCAAGTGGCATGCTTCCGGTCGCGGACGGTTCCGATATGGGCGGGTCGCTGCGTAACCCGGGCAATTTCAACAATGTCGTCGGTTTTCGCATCTCCCCCGGTCTCGTGCCCACCTGGCCAACCTCGAAGCCCTGGCTTGGCCTGAGCGTGAAAGGTCCTATGGCTCGCACCGTCGATGACTGCGCCTTCCTGCTCTCAGTCATCGCCGGTCCAGACGCGCGCGATCAGCTCGCCTTTCCCGTCGACCCTGGCATGTTTCGCCAACCGCTCGAACGCGACTTCAGCGGAGTGAAGGTTGCCTGGTGCCCCGATCTCGGCGGGTTGCCGCTCGACCCCCGTGTGCGCGCAACACTCGACGCCCAGCGTGCCACCTTTGAAGCGCTCGGATGCCAGGTTGTTGATAGTGCTCCCGATCTCACTGGCGCCGAAGAGGTGTTCCAGATGTTGCGCGGGGCATCGCTCGCAGATGACGAGCGACACCTGCTCGACGCCCCGGAAGGGATGGTCAAACCGGAAGCAATCTGGAACATCCAGGAAGGCCTCAAGCTCTCGGCTGCTGATGTTGGCCGCGCCATGTCGCTCCAGCAGCAGATCTTCGAACGTCTGCGGGTCTTCATGAAGGAATACGAATTCGTTTTGTGCGCGGTCAACCAGGTACCACCCTTTCCGATCGAATGGGACTGGCCACATGAGATCGACGGTATCGAAATGGACACCTACATCTCATGGATGAAAACCGCCTACTGGATCACGGTCACCCGTTCGCCCGCCATCTCAGTACCGGCCGGTTTCACCGACGACGGTCTCCCGGTTGGCCTCCAGATCGTCGGCCGTTTCCGTGACGATCTCGGCGTACTGCAGCTTGCCAAAGCCTTCCAATCGGCCACCGA
>JBBQPB010000167.1:0-5238 GCA_038331435.1 Thermomicrobiales bacterium
TGATATCCGACTGCCTTTGCTCCCTTGACCGCCGCGCGCAACAAATTGTCGCGCGTCTTCTTCGGCAGGTTTGGGGCGGGTGCTTCCTCGACGAGCTTTTGATGCCGGCGCTGGAGTGAGCAGTCGCGGTCGCCGATTGCATAGATATGCCCGAACTGATCTCCGAGCACTTGCACTTCAACATGCCGCGGCCGGTCGACATACCGTTCGATATAAACATCGCCTGAACCGAAATTAGCTTCTGCTTCCTGTTGCGCAATCGAAAACAGCCGCGTCAGCTCTCCGTCGCTGGTGACGACTCGCATACCGCGTCCGCCACCGCCAGCCACCGCCTTGATAAGAGCCGGATAGCCGATACGCCGAATCGCCTCTTTAGCGCTCGCCAGATCGCGCACGATACCTTCAGAGCCGGGCACTGTCGGAACACCGGCCTGTTTCATGATCTGCCGGGCGACCGCCTTATCGCCCATCTTGGCGATCACCTCCGGTGGCGGACCGATGAAGGTGATGCCGAGCTGGGCGCAAATCTCAGCAAGATAGGCGTTCTCGGAGAGAAAGCCATAGCCGGGATGGAGTGCATCGCAGCCGGTCACAAGTGCGGCGCTCATGAGAGCGGGAATGTTGGTGTAGGAACGAGACGATTGCGCCGGGCCGATGCAGACCGCTTCGTCGGCCAGGCGGACGGCCAGCGAATCGCGATCGGCTTCGCTATAGGCCACAACCGCGCCAACGCCCACCTCGCGGCAAGCCCGCAGGATCCGAACGGCGATTTCTCCACGATTAGCTATGAGAACTTTGCGAACGCCCGTCATACTCAGCCAAGCTTCATCACGCGATACCGCGTGACTACGCCATAAAGAGACCGCCGTCGACGGTCAAAACGTGGCCGGTAATGTACGACGCTTCGGGAGAGGCGAGAAAAGCCACTGCCCCAGCGACATCCTCCGGTTGGCCAAGTCGACCGGCAGGAATTTGCTTGAGTAGTGTTTCTTTGAGCTCCTGATTGAGCACGTCGGTCAGTCGGGTTTCGATGAAACCCGGCGCGACGGCATTGACGGTGATCCCGCGTGAGCCGACTTCCTTGGCCAGTGACTTGGTCAGGCCAACCAATCCGGCTTTGGCCGAGGCGTAGTTCGCCTGGCCCGCATTGCCCACCAATCCCACAACCGAGGTCAGGTTGACAATGCGCCCCGATCGTTGTCGGATCATTGGCCGAATTGCCGCTTTTGACGTCAGGAACGCGCCTTTGAGGTTGGTATCGATAACCGCATCCCAGTCGTCCTCGCTCATACGCATCATCAACGTATCGCGCGTGATACCGGCATTGTTCACGAGCACATCGATCCGGCCGAGCTCAGAGAGCGCAGTTTCGATGAGCGCGCCAGCGTCGTCGGACTGAGAGACATCGCCTTTGGTGAGGACGATAGTGCGTCCGGTGGTTTCGAGTTCCTTGCGGGCAGCCTCGGCCACATCCTCGTCGCCTCGGTAGTTCGCCACAATGTCGTACCCGTCACGGGCCAGTCGCCCGGCGATGGCCAGGCCGATACCTCGGGTTGCCCCGGTAACGATAGCCACTCGTTTCTGCTCGCTCATGGGTTTCACTCTGCTCCAATCGCGGTGGCCACCGGTTGGTCGACCGTCACGCCGTTCGGACTTCTGCTCTCCGAGTTCTTCACGATTCCGCCCCAGCGAATGACACTGGCTGCCCAGGCAAGACCCCCACCAAAGGCAACGAAGACGAGATTGTCGCCATCCTTCACCTTACCAGCGGCCTCTGCCTCGTACAACGCGATCGGAATCGACGCGGCGGACGTATTGCCGTATTTGTCCAGGTTCACCCAGACCTTGTCCATCGAAAGGTTGAGTCGCCGTGCCGCCGCATCGATGATGCGCAGATTGGCCTGGTGGGGAATGAGCATGTCGATATCCCCGAACTCGAGTCCCGCGCGTTCCACGGCCTCGACCGCGGCATCGCCCATGGCGGTAACCGCGAAGCGGAATACCTCGCGCCCGTTCATCTGAAGAAATGGGCGGTATTCAGGGAAGATTCCGGCGGATTCAGGCACGAATGCCCCCCAACCCGGAATGTAGAGATGCTTGTATCCCTCGCCGTGGGCGCCAAGCACCGTCGAAAGCGTGCCGCGTGGTTCCGCCGTCGCTTCAAGGACCACTGCTCCCGCGCCATCTCCGAAGAGAATGCAGGTGCTACGGTCGGAGTAATCGACGAAACGCGTCAACGTATCGGCGCCGATGACCAGCACGCGGTCGTAAAGCCCGGCCTGGATGAACTGCGTCGCAGTGGAAATTGCGTAGACGAATCCAGCGCAGGCGGCGCCAAGATCGAACGCAGCGGCTTTACCGCCAAGTTCCGCTTGCACCAGACAGGCCTCGGAAACCAGAAATTGATCGGGAGTGCAGGTCGCAACGACGATCAGATCGAGATCTTCGGCGGTGATGCCAGATCGCTCGAGCGCCTGCGTGGCCGCCGCGACGGAAAGCGAGGTGGTGCTGTCGTTAGGACCGACAATCCGCCGTTCGCGGATGCCGGTTCGCGACACGATCCAGTCGTCGCTGGTATCGACCATCGCTGCCAGGTCGGCATTCGTCAACACCCGTTCGGGTACCGACATCCCCCACCCTGTAATGGCCGCGTAACGCATGGAAATCCTGCTGCCCGTGTGGAATTAGCGCCGGGGACATTTCCCCAGCCCAATCGGACAATCGCCCGATCATGCCATTGTTGCGCCGATTGACGCGTACGTGCAAACCCAAAAATCTCAGGATCGCTGGAAGGCGAGCCTTACTCCGCGCGGGTTCGCTCTTCGATGACGATCACCTGGCGACTGCGGTAGAAACCGCAATTTGGGCAGACGTGATGCGCCCGATGAAGCTCACGGCAGGTCTGGCAAGGTACCAGCTCCGGGCTCTTCAGGAAAATATGACGACGGCGGTTGCCACGTCGATGCTTGCTGATTCGTTGTTTAGGAAGCGCGCCCATTGTTCTTTCTCCTTGCATCGCGGCCGGCGCCGCGGATGTTCAATCCTCGGTGGTTCGATTCAAAAGGGCGCCGAGCGCCGAAAAGCGATTGTCGACATCCTCGTCGCTGTCGGTAGCAATGGCCGGCGGACCCGGGCATTGTGCGCCACAGCTTGGGCGCATTGGCAGCGACACAATCAATTCCTGTCGCAACACTTCGCGAATATCAAGCTCATGCGCGTCGTTGATCGTGAATCGTTCATCATCATCGTCGGCGCTGCGCACCACCGCACCCGAATGGACATCGTACGCAACTCGGAATTCTTCCTGAAAGCGCGTTCTGGTCGTTTGGGCATACTGCTCGAGGCAGCGCAGGCAGGTCAGCTCGACGGTTGCTGTTGCGACTACATTCGTCAGAACTTCATCCGACAAGAGTGTGAGCTGCATCTCACCATTGACATCGATTGCGACAAGATCGGCATCGAGCTCGAGCCGGTCCAGATGAAGCGTGAAGGTTCGCCTCGCGCCGATCGGCTCCTGCAGCAATGTCGCTACGTTAATAGCGGTTTCGTTGTAAAGGTCCATCATCTATCTCAAACGTTGACCGCTGACACCAGAAAATACAGCGCCGAAACGGCAAATACGCCGGGTCGAGCCCGGCGTAACCGCAAGAGTATACCCTACACCAGAAACGGTGGCACGCATTCCGCAGTTCGCGCCGGCAAAAAGGCGACCGATTATGACCTTGCCGGAGGTTTGCCTACGTCCCGATCGAGTCGCGAGCCTGCTGTAGCTGATCGACGGTCTCCTGCACGGCGGAGTCGATCACTTCGAGTCCTTCCCGCAGGGCTTGCTCGATACGGTTGAACTGCTGCATGGCGTAGACATCGATCTCGCCCTTCTCGCGCTTTCGCCGCTCCTCCGCCGCCCGCAAGATCTCTTCGCTTCGTTGCTTGGCCTCGTTAAGAATTCCTTCATTCGAGACCAGGTATTCGGCACGCGAGCGAGCGTTTTCGATGATATGGGAGGCTTCTTGCTGCGCTTCGGCAATGATCCGCTCGCGGTCGCGCACCACTCGCTGCGCTTGTTTCACCTCACTGGGAATCGCCAACCGCAATTGTTCGACCAGTTCGGCGAAATCGTCTTCTTCCACCATCACCCGATGGCTGAATGGCACGCGCTTGCTGACGCCAACCATCTCCTCGAGCTGATCGAGCAGGTAGAGAAGCTCGACGGTTCCCTCGCTTCCGCGGTGCTCCGGTTCGGGCTGGGGGTACTCGTCGTAGCTCATGACGACACCGGCCGTCCCGCAGCGACCGCGCCGAAGCGCTGCCGCAACACTGCTGCGACATTGGGCGGCACCAGTCCGGAGACATCACCCCCCAACGAGGCAACTTCGCGAATGAAGCTGGAGCTGACAAAAGAGTTCCGCGACGAGGTCATCAGGCAAACGACCTCGATTTCCGGAGCCAGATGGTGATTCATATGCGCCAGCTTGAACTCATACTCGAAATCGGACACCGCGCGCAGTCCGCGCACGATGATCGCCGCGTTCTGGTCGCGCGCGAAATCGACGGTCAACCCGGAAAAGCTCTCCACGGAAATATTCGGAAGGTGAGCCACTGCTTCACGCGCCATTTCGTCCCGGTCGGTATGCGTGAACAGCGCTCCGGGTTTTTCGCTGCCCAGATAGATGCCGATAGTCAGGTGTTCGAAAAGAGCAGACGCGCGTTTGGCAACATCGAGATGTCCGATCGTCATCGGATCGAAGCTACCCGGATAGACCGCTCGTTTCCCAGTCATAGCTCGATTCTGATTCCGTCCTTGTCTGAAGAAGTCAAATAGGTCTCGAGCGTTGGAGCCAATTCCACAATCTCGAGAATCGTGAAACAGGAGTTTCCATGACATCGCCGCTTCAACAGCTCGAGCCGTCCAATTCGCTCGGGAAGCTCGAGCTTCGGCCAATGACCGAGCACGACGACCGTTCCGGATTGTACCAGCGCACTTTCGCTCACTTGCCGCAAGGTATCCGTGATCGCTGAATCGGCGTACGGAGGGTCGACCACGATCAGGTCATACGGGATGGTTTTCCGGTGCAGGTAGCTTTGCACCGATTGCCGGTGAACTTCTGCTCGATCGCTGAGCTGGGTACGTTCCAGGTTCTCACGAATCACGGCAACCGCTGGCGCCGTCATCTCCACGAAGTCGGCATGCTCTGCTCCGCGTGACAGCGCTTCGATACCGATCGCTCCGGTTCCTGC
>JBBQPB010000168.1:0-5227 GCA_038331435.1 Thermomicrobiales bacterium
CTTCAGGATTAGGATGCTTCCGATTTCCACCTCTACTGCCGATCTCGTCCATCTGTTGCGCTCGTTCGAACAACGTGCCACGCCGCAGCGTCTGATGATCTTGTCCGTCTTGCAGGAAGCGGAGAACCACCTGACTGCCGACGAGGTTTTCCAGCGGCTCGGGCCGATGAACTCGGCATTGAACCGCTCCACCGTCTATCGCACGCTCGAGCGATTTCGCGATGCGGGTCTGGTGTCAGAGACCGATCTTGGTGGAGGCGTGCGGGTCTTCGAGTTGTTGGCGGTGCATCGACACCATCACCTGATTTGCCACCAATGCAACGACATGATCGAAATGGACGATGCGACCGTGGAGTCACTGCGCCAGGACATTCGCCAACGCTACGGTTTCGAACCACAGGTGGATCATTTGGCGATTTGGGGTTCGTGCGCTACATGCGCCGAATCAGAGCGCGAATAGTGCCGCGCTACGATTTCCAATGCCGAGCGTGCGGCGCGGTGAACGAAATCGAGCTGCCTATGTCTGACGCGACCAACGAGCAGGCGTGTCTGGTGTGCGGTGAAGGTGCCGCGCGCAGGTATTCGATGCCAAAGCTCTTTTTCAAGGCCGATCCGCGTGATGTCACCCCGGTCTGGCACCAGCACGACGGGTATTCTCACGCGCACCCGCCTCGCCGTGGGCGGCACCGGAATCCAGCTGAAGATCATTGAGGGTGGTGCCGTGGTTTCGCGAGAGAAATGTTCAGGAGATCGAGCTCGAAGCGCTGGACACTTGACCTGCAAGCGGCAAATCGTCGCTTACCGCGACTCGGAGGACTCCGATTCACCCAGATCGGGAGATGCGCGCCAGTCGATGCCTGCTACGACTGGCAGATGGTCTGAACCAGCATCCCGGCCGATACCCGCGCTGCGCGCAATGAAATCGCGCGTGTACCAGATGTAGTCGATACGGATCACAGGCGGCAGCGTGATGTTCTGCGTGCGTGGTCCGAATCGGTGTGGTTGCCCCACCCGTTTGGGAAAGCTGGCAGCACTCCTGCCAACTTCATGGAACGCGTCGATCAACCCCGCTGCGGTGAGCATGCGATGCTCCGGCTGCTTGTCGGTCATATTGAAGTCGCCCAGCACCATTGATGGCAATCCAGCGGTGGCGATGCGTACGACCTCCTGAATTTGCCGCGTGGTGACCGGATCGAAGGTTGTACCCGTCATCCGAACCTTCGGAGGACGCGGATGCGCCACAACGATCAGTGCGTCCCGGCCCGCGATCTCGAGACGAGCGCTGAGATCGGGACGGCCATCGGCGAATGGATGGCTCTCGCTCGATCGGATAGGAAACTTGCTCAGCAGCCCCTTGCCGGCAAATCCCCCGGGATGGAGCACGCGATAGGGAAACGCGTCATAGAGCTGGTCGTCGATCGCACTGGCCTGATCGTCGGAGAGCTCCTGCAATCCAATGATGTCTGCTTCGGCATAGTAGAGGTAATGCACGAGCCGGTCGGCGGGCGCGAGGCCGTTGCCAACGTTGTAGCTCAAGACGCGAGCGGCCACGCCGTCCGGATGCGCCTCTGAAGTTTCCGATTCGCGATTAGTCAACGTCTTGCCGTTCGTCGTCGATCGCCGAGCTCCGCCGGACAGAGACTATGGCATTCGGAAAGATGGTCCGCAAGCGAGCGAGCGCATCGGCTTCCGTTTCGCGCGATGCGGACTGAACGCCCTTGAGCCGAATACGCGCCTGAATGGTGTTGGGATTCTCAACGTTCTTGCGGCGATTGGAACCAACCCCGTGGCGACTGGCAACGGTCAGCGCCTTGTCAATGAAATCGGCCTGGCCTTCTGTGGTGAGCGCAACGTGGCTCTGAATGGGGGGATCTGTTCCGAGGATTTCAGTAATGAGCTTGTTTATCGATTCACGTTCGCCGTCGATGCCGATCACGCGAATAACCGTGGACACCTGAAGCTCGCGATCGAGATTGCGGAACGGCTCGCTGAGGTGCAGGGAGTTGGGGATGATGACCGTTGCGTGATCGTCGGTCAGTACTGTGGTGGTACGGACGCCGATCTCAGTGACTTCTCCTTCGTTTTCGCGAATCTTGATCCGATCGCCAACTTCGTACGGCCGCTCGAGAATGAGAAACGCACCACCCAGAATGCTCTTCAAGAGATCTGCGAGGCCAAAAACAACCGCGAGGGTGCTCACGCTAAACGCGGTAAGCAGGGTCGACCAGGACGCCCCCAGGAAGGCCAGGGTCAGCGTGAATGCGAAGGCATACAGACAGAGCGCGAGCGTATTGTTGACGAGCGATTCGGTGGCGGGTGTGACTTCGTCGATAGGAATGCGTTTCCAGATGCGCCGCTGAATGAACTTCGCGGTATACCTGGCAATCAGGAAGATTACGGCGACAGCGAGAAGATCCAGCCCGATCTCGAGAAGCTGGTCCCACGCGGTCGAGAGTCGATCTCGCAATCCGGCTTCGGAGATGAGGAGCGTGAGATGCAACAATGGGCCAGTAGCCGGCATTCGGTGGGTCCTATGGGCGTCGATACAATCCGTCGGTTGGTCCGCTCACGTAATACTATGGAACGTGGCTGAATGCGCGTGGCATCATGCATGCGCACGCTTGATGCAAATCTGAAGATCTCCTGATACACTGCCAACATTGGCGTACGTACGCAAGGAGAATTCTATGAAGCGGTCAGTGGCACTCTTCGTGTTTCTGTTTGGACTGATATTTCTGCTGCCAGCGGCGGCATTCGCGCAGGATGCGACTCCTGCGGCGACCGGCACGCCGACATCTGAGATCACTGCCAATCTCACTGATGGCGAAGATAGCGTGCTCCTGAAGGTGAATGGCAACACGCAGGTTGCCGCCGGAGATACGATCCAAAATGCGGTCGTGATCAATGGCAACATCACGGTGGCCGGAACTGTCGAGGATACGGTGTTGGTCGTGCAAGGCGATGCGGTCGTCACCGGGACGATCAACGGCACGATCTCAGTGGTGCGCGGAACGCTCACGCTGGAAGCGGGTTCTACCGTCAAGGACGTGATGCTGATCGACAGCGAGCTCACGCGGGCCGACAGCGCCACCGTCACGGGCAAGGTCGAAGACCGCGGGCTCGACTTCTCATTTGGCCGTGGGCTGGCGGTTTTCTCGTTGCTCTGGTGGATCGGGATGACGATTGTCGCCCTGGTCGCCGCGGCGCTCTTCGCATGGCTCGGTCGCAAACAGCTTTTCGGCTCAATGGAAACGCTCAAGATCGACTTCGTGAAGAGCCTCATCACTGCCATCGTGATGTGGATCCTGCTGCCGCTCGGCTCGGTCCTGATCCTGTTCACACTGGTGGGAGCGCCCCTGTCGTTGCTGATCCTGTTGGTCGTGCTTCCGATCCTCTGGCTGGTTGGCCTCATCGTGGTTGGCACCTGGCTGGGGAGCTTCATCATTAAACCGACAAACACGGGCCGGGCGATTGGCGCGGCGTTGCTCGGCACGCTGATCCTTTCGCTGGTTTCGTTGATCCCGTTCGTGGCCATCATCACCAGCATCGCGGCGATCCTTGGTTCGGGCGCGTTCGTCTATCGCGCGTTCAAACATCGCAACGCCACCGATCTGCCGGCCACTCCTGGATTGCAGGCCGCCCAGGCGGGTTAAGACACAAGCGTACGGGCCGTCTCGAATCCCCGAGACGGCCCGTCGTGTTGGTAGCCCGGAGCTCTGCCGCCACTAGTGCTTTGTCAACCGTTCGACGAGTGCCTTTCCGGAAGGCGGTTCGCCAGTGCGCTCGGCCTTCTTATCGATGTTCCAGAATCCACGCTGCACGAAGCGCACGCCCAGAAATCGGAAGGGTTCCGGTTCCCAATTACGCGACTTGTGGTTGACCGGCGGCAGGTGGGTGATCTGCGAATCGGCCCCGGTGATCAGGTCGGCCAGGATACGGCCCGCGAGATTGGACGTGGCCACTCCTTGACCAGTGTAGCCGCGGGCAGTGGCGATGTTGTCCTTTTGGTCGTAGCCGATGGATGGCATGAAATCACGCGGCCAGCCCAACGGGCCACCCCAGGTATTGGTGAACTTCACGTCCTTCAGCACCGGGAACCAGGTTCGCACGTTCTCTTCCAACATCTTGTGCGTTTCTTCGTGGCGATCATAGGAGTCCCTGATCTGCGAGCGCAGGTGATAGGGCGCACCCCGTCCGCCGAAAAGGATGCGCCCGTCGATCGTCTTGGAGAGATAGTCGACGGTGTACCGGCAAGAATCGACCAGTTCGCGTCCCTGCCAGCCAATTGCATCCCATTCGCCGTTGGAAAGTGGTTCGGTCAGCGTGATCAGCGAGTAAACGGGCATGAGCTGCCGTCCAATCCCCTTCAGGCCGCTCATATACGACTCGCCACACAGAACGATCGTACCCGCCCGCACATGACCGTGATCGGTGTGCAACGCGGGATAAGCGCCACCTGAGAACGAAGTCACATTCGTCTGCTCGTAAATTGTCGCGCCGCGCTTTTCGACTGCGCGCGCCAGGCCACGCACCAGTTTTCCCGGATGGATGACGGCGTTTTCTTTCAGGAAGATGGCTCCAACCGATCCGGCAATGCGTATGCGCTCGTCGAGCTGCTTTTTCTCGAGCAACTGGAATTCGTCCTCGAACCCAAGTCGAGTCATCGTTTCGGCGACATGATGGACCGACGGAAGTTGAGCGATACCGCGAGCGGTCATCAGCGTGCCGCTCTTCTGCCAATCGATATCGATCCCCTGCTCCTGGGTCACCCGCCCGACTTCGGCGACCGCACCGGACATCGCCTCATGCGTGGCGATTGCCTGCGAGCGGCCGTATTTCTTTTCGATCTGATCGAGGGACGTGGGAAAGCCGGAGGTGCACCAGCCACCGTTGCGGCCCGATGCTCCGAATCCGGCGATCTCGCGCTCGAGAATGACAATTTTGAGCTTGGGATCGCGTTCGAGCAGATACCAGGCAGTCCAGAGGCCCGAGTACCCGGCGCCCAGAATGGCGATATCGGCATCGATGGTGCCGTTCAACCGCGCGCGCGGGGTGAGATCGTCGCCGCAGGACTGCAGCCAGTAGCTATAAGATGCGTAGTTTTTCATCTGCTCTCCAGCATGACGGGGCATGTGATGCCAGAGATTCTATACGGGCAACGAAAAAGCGGACGGCGATGTCGCCGTCCGCTTTGCATTTCAGTGGTTGCGGGATGTTACCCGCGGCT
>JBBQPB010000169.1:0-5206 GCA_038331435.1 Thermomicrobiales bacterium
TCGAAGGAGACTTCACCCGGGCGGGAACACTCCCTGCTGAAACGTTCGGCGTCGCGATCATCGGATTGGACTCCCTCCTGCATGCCACTACCCAGGAGCAGCAGCTCGCGGTCCTGCTCGCGGCATGGCGGGCCCTGGATCGGCGCGGCCAGCTCATCGTCGATGTGCTCCACGCGACCCCAGCGCGGTTGACGGCTATGGATGGCGGATTGGCCTTCAACGGCACCTGGGACATGGGCGACGGCTCGCGACTGGACAAGCTCGTGAGTCAGGTGATCGAACCGTCAGAGCAGCTCATCCATAGTGAGATCTGGTATGAGGTAACTTCGCCCTCCGGCAGCGCCAAACGCACCCGAACCGGCTTTACCCAGCGTTGGCTCGGCACAGGCGAATTGCTCTTGATGCTCAAGCTGGCGGGATTCCAGGATTGGCGCGTCTATGGCAGTTACGACCTCGATCCGCTCGACGCGTTTTCTGACCGCCTGATCGTTGCTGCCGAAAAGACCCGGACCGACTGAGGTCGTTTCGGAGCCGGATCGACAATCAGCTAGACCTGTGGCCAGTCGATACGCGCAGCCCGATTGCGAAGGAAGAGGTCTGCCAAGACATTGGCGAGCATGGCTTCGGCAACGGGGACCGCTCGGGGAACCACCGAAGGGTCATGACGTCCTTCGACCAGAATTTCGCGCGGATGCAAATTGATATCGACCGTTTGCTGCACGCGCTCGACCGATGATGTGGGTTTGACCGCGATGCGCACGATAATCGGCTCGCCGGTCGCGAGTCCACCAAGCAACCCGCCAGCGTTGTTCGATCGCGTTCGGACCTGACCATTTTCGATCGTGAACGAATCGTTCGATTGTGATCCGCGCAGCTTTGTGACTTCGAAACCCTCGCCGATCTCAACGCCCTTCACGGCTGGGATGCTGTGCATGGCATGACCGATCAATCCATCCAGCTTGTCGAACGTAGGCTCGCCCAGCCCGACCGGCACGTTTAATGCGTGCACTTCGACAATTCCACCCAAGCTATCCTTCTCGGCTTTGACGGCCATGATCGCATCGATCATCTTCTCAGCGGCAATCGGGTCGGGAGAGCGCACGATATTGCGCTCGATCTCATCCCGGTCGAAGGTTTCCGCGCGTATGCCGCCAATTTCTTTGGCAAAACCGTAGATATCGACACCAACTGTCGCCAGAATCTTGCGGGCGATCGCACCTGCCGCAACGCGGCCCCAGGTTTCCCGCGCCGAGGATCGTCCGCCGCCACGGTGATCTCGATGACCGTATTTCGCCCAATAGGTATAGTCGGCATGTCCCGGCCGAAACACGTCACGCAGATTCTCATATTTCGAAGAGTCGACATCGGCGTTGTACGTGATCAACGAAATCGGCGCACCAGTTGTCACCCCTTCGAAAACACCGGAAAGAATCTCGGCGCGGTCCTTCTCGTTTCGCGGCGTGGTGACTTTGCTTTGGCCAACCCGGCGCCGGTCGAGCTGAAACTGAATATCCTCGACGGTAAGTGGAACTCCGGCCGGGGTGCCTTCGATGACCACCCCGAGAGCGGGGCCATGCGACTCACCCCAGGTGGTCAAGCGAAAGATCGTGCCAAACGAGCTGCTCATATCTGTTCGATTCCGTTCGGAGCCATACGCGCCTCCGGTGGGGCGTCCGGCGCGAGTGTCCCATAAATCCGATAGTCGTTTTGATGAGTTTGCTGAAAACCGATTCGCTCGTAGAGTTGCTGCGACCGAACATTCGAACGCTGGGTGCTCAATCCGACCCGCCGTGCTCCGAGCTGCCGCAACCGAGCAATGGCAAACAGCACCGCGGCCCGCCCGTGCCCTTCCCCCTGGCGCTCTGGGGCGACAGCCACCCGGTCCAGGTGGCCCCACCCGGCATAGCTGGTCATTCCGACATAGCTGATTGGCTCGCCCCCGGCGTCGTACTGCCCCCAGATCTCGACGCTCGGCGACAGCAGATAGTGTTCGAACTCGAGCCGGGAATTCCTCCACAACCAGGGAAACGCCGCGTGATCGATGGCAAGAATACGATCGAGTAATGGCGAATCGATAGTGAGCAGCTGCGTCGGGTTGCCACGTCGAAGATCGGCCGGTTGCGACGTACCGGTTCCTGTTTCAAACGACATTACATCCTCGAATACATCGAGCCCGTTCCGCGCATAAAATCGCGGATTGCGAGTTTCATTCCATTCGGGCATAACGAAGGCGTGGGCGCCCAACCGAAACGTGGCGTGTCGTGCCGCGTCGATCAGATCATCGAGACGATGTACCGCGGAAATTTGCGCGACAGCCGCAATATCGTTGCGGTTTCGCCATGGTGAAACGACCAGCAGCTCGTCCGACTCCGGAATCCAAAGCGAACGTCCAGGAAAGACGGATACCGTGCGGTCGAGCTCATTGATATCGACACGGCTCGCCCAGTCGAATCGATGGCGCGCCACCAGCTCTGGCGTCAATGGCTGCGGTTGGGTTGCGGCATATGCCGGAGCGAACTTCATGGGATGTAGCAGGGGGGATCAGGTTTCAACCGTCACCTGATCGAGGTACAGAATGCCGAGCGGAGTCAGTTCGAGACCATGAACCCACGGACGCACAAGCATATATGAGCGGTCGTAGAAGAAGGGCAACACCACGGCGTCATCCATCAACATCTGGTTTGACTGCGCAGAGAGCAAGACGCGCGTATCAGTATCCTGCTCCGAAGCAGCCTGTTGGAGCAGCGAGTCGAATTCCGGATTGGAATAGCCGACATAGTTGTCGGGTTGGTTGGTTCCAAAGAGCGTCAGCAGCAGACTCTCCGGGTCTGGAAAATCGGCGCCCCAATAGATGCCATAGGCGGGATATGTCTGCCTCGGCAAGTTGGAGATGTATTCATTCCACTCCACGTTCACGAGGTCGATCTGCAATCCCAGATCGGCCTCGATAACCTCCTTGAAGGCGATCAAACGATCCGGCGGTCCATTGGCGTAGATCGTGATAGGCGGAACGTTCGCCGCGGTGCCATAGGACGAATCGAGAATTGCCTGACGAGCTGCATCGAGATCATAATCCCATCCCGTCACCGGCCAGGTCTCTTGCCCGAGCATCCCGTTGGGGATGAAACCATTCGCCGTGGCGACCCGCCCGTCAAACGAAACCGAGGCAACCTTCTCCCGCGGAAACCCGAGGATCAGTGCCTTGCGGATGTTCGGGTCGTTCAGCGGTTCGACATCGGAGCGAAAAGCCACGTATTCGACCGCGAACAGGTCCGATTGCTGAAGATCGGCATAAAGATCGCTCGCAGGATCGAGCGCGCGGTCGAGGGAAAACACGCTCACCGGAGCAAGGTCCACCGCCCCGGTTTGATAAAGATTCATCGGTTGAAATGCGTTGACGCCGAGCAACACCTGCACCTCGTCGAGGTCAGGTTCGCCAGCATAAAAGTTCTCATTCGGCTTCAGCGTCATGCCAGAGGTAATGTCGAAATCGTCTATGACGAACGCACCGCTACTGTTGGGATCGGTCCACCACTCGTCACTGCGTTCGACGTCGTCGCGATCGATAATCGCTGCCGGGCCGGTGGCCAATCGCATCAAAAATGTCGAGCGAGGTTCTACGAGATCGATCTCCAATGTGAGATCGTCGATCACTCGCACGCCGGAAAGCGATTCAGCCTCACCGCTCAGGAGCTCACGTGCGCCATCGATATCTGAGAGAAAGGTCGGAGCCGCGAGTTGGGAAGCGTCCCCACCGGTGGTGGCCGGATCGAGTGCCCGGTTAAGTGAGAACACGACATCTTCTGCTGTAATGTCGCGCCCGTCAGCAAAGCGCGCATCACGGCGCAACGTGAACGTGTAGGTCAACCCGTCATCGTAGATATCGATCGTTTCAGCAAGCGCCGGCTCCGGCTGCAGATCCGCATCGAGACGCGTAAGCCCGGCGAAGAGCTGGCGAACAAGGAAAAGCGTTCCCAGATCTTTCGCCTTCGCCGGATCGAGCGTCTGCAAATCGACCGGTCCTGCCATTCGCAGAACACCATCCGTCCCTCCACCCCCCGAGTTGGCCAGCGCGACTGCCACCAACGGAACGGCCAGCAGCAAGACGACGGCAAGTGCAAGTATTCGGATGCGGATAAGCGATGGTCGACCATTCATACTTGGATTCTACTTCGGGCAGACCATCGCCCATAAGCGAAACGAGAATGGGCTTGTCGGCGTCGACGCATCGATCAACATCATTGCGAGAGCTTCTGGGCGAACCGACCGGTCTCGATCGGGTGGCGTTGACCAATCAGCTGCGAATCGTCGATCCCTTGCTATGGGAGCACGCCCAAGCTGTGGCGGACTACGTCGGCGCGATGGTTCTCCTTTTGCCCGAGGTATCTGAGTTCCAGCGCACCGCATTTCTCGACGCGGCGTGGCTCCACGACATTGGAAAGCTGACGCTTTCGCACGATACGCTGCTCAAGCCTGGCCCGCTGTCAGAGGCGGAGTGGCTGGAAATGCACGAGCACCCGTCGCGTGGGGCTGCCTATCTCGCATCCTCACATGATCTCGGTGCGATCGCACCGATAGTGCGCCATCATCACGAGTGGCATGACGGTCGAGGGTATCCCGACGGCCTGCAAGCTAGTCAAATCAAGCTGGGCGCCCGCCTGATCGGAGTGGCTGACGCCTATGACGCGATGACCTCCTGGCGGCCATATCAACCCACCATGTCTCACCAGGATGCAACCGCCGAGCTCGTCAGGTCGTCAGGAACGCAATTCGATCCTTCAATTGTCACGCTGTTCATTCGGGCCGTTCATGGCCATCCCAGGAGACCTGCCCAATGACGCAGACCATCACCTTCGACTTTCATAACACACTGATCGAATGCGACGAATGGTTCCAGATAGAAATTCGCTCGCTCGTCAGCGATGTTCTGCGTTACTGGCAGGATTTGGGTGAGATCGACGTTCCGGAAGCAGTGATCGCAAGCGCCGATGAAGAATACCGCAAGCTGCGGCAGGCGATCCACGGTCACGGTCATGAGCTGCCAGCTGACCGGGCCGTGCGCACGATTTTGGAGCGTATCGGATTCATCCTGCCCTGGGACGCCATCGACATTGCGCTCGACGCCATGATGCGTGGCGCATTCCGACACGCTCGCCCGGTCGAAGGCGCGGTGGCAACCGTTCAAAAGCTGGCCGCGGACGGCGTT
>JBBQPB010000170.1:0-5203 GCA_038331435.1 Thermomicrobiales bacterium
TAACTGTCTTGAAAACTGCTCGAACAGGTTGCTGTTACCGACTCAGAATCCCGCTATTGTGGTAACGGTAGATCGACCCAGCTCCGGCTGTGATGCGATTGCTCGACCGCATTGATGATCTCCTGCACCGCGGCGCCGTCCTCGAAGTTCCCCTGGTTGGCCTCCGTGTCGGTGGTCAGCTCGTTGAGGAAGTCTTTGATCAGGTTCGAATAGAAGAGCGTGTTCCACGCTTCGCGCGGACTGCCCCCCTCGGGGTAGAACCGCTGTGGGACCTCGACTTCTTTGAACTCGACATCGTCCGGCGTAGCGATCTTGATCGTTTCGGCTATACCGAACTCTTCAACCAGGCGGGTGATGATCGCTCCGTCGGAACCGTAGAGCCGTACTTCGATACCGGGGTAGTTGCCGACGGTGACAAAGCTGGTCTGCACCGAGCCAATCGCCCCATTGGCGAACTCGGCCAGGAAGATGTCGCCATCGTCGATATTCATGCGCATCATCGTGCCGGTCGCGCGCACCACCCGATCGGGTACGAAATTCTTGAGCGTGCCCACCACTGCGGTCATATCCTCCCCGGTCATCCAGCGCCCGATATCGATCACCGGGGCGCCATACCCCTCCAGCGAGGAAACCCGGATGGTCGTCTGGTCGGCTTCATGATCGACCTGGCGCAGCGGTGTTTGTGGATCGATCCATTGGGAGTTCTGCTCGTAGGCGTTGTAAATGTAGGGGGTGCCGGTGAATCCCTGGTCGACCATTTCCTTCATGAACTGCATGGCTGGGGAGTAGCGAAAGGTGAAGCCGAGCTTGGTTTTGAGCCCCTTCGATTTTGCCAGCTCGGCCGCGCCGATTGTCTCGCGGAAATCATAGGCAACTGGCTTTTCGCACAGCACATGCTTGCCGGCATTGAGCGCCGCCATGGAAAGCTCATAGTGTGTATGGCTCGGGGTGCAGACATCGATGACATCGATATCGTCCCGGCCAACCACCTCCAGATAGTTTGTGCTCGTATCGGTAATGCCGAACTGTGTCGCCGTCTCTGCCAGAAGGGCCGGGTCGACGTCGCAGAGCGCTACGACCTCGCAGCGGGGATCGCGCGTCCAGCCTGGCAGGTGCGCTCGTATCGCCCAGCCACCGGCCCCGAGCACTCCAACACGTACCTTGCGTTCGGTAATCGGTGTAAACATGGAGGTCCTTCCTCTCTGCGTGACGAAAGAGAATAGCGAATGAAGGAATGTGTCAATCGATTGCTATGCTACCGCCGCATGGTGCCATGCGTGTAAGTGCATCGGAGGAAGTGATGAACGTCTCGTTCGATTTCGTCAACCGGGTCGTCATTGTGACAGGGGGAGCCCGCGGGATTGGCAGGGCGATGGTGCATCGCTTTGCCGAAAGTGGCGCGAAGGTGCTGACGGCCGACCGCGATGCCGAGGGCTTGGCCGAAACTGTTGCTGGGCTCGATAGCGAGCGGATTGTGTCGTTGGTCGCGGATGTGAGTACCGAGGAAGGCGCGAAGGCCATCGTTGCCGAGACGCTGGCGCGGTTCGGTACCCTGGATGTTTGTGTCAACAACGCCGCGGTCGCGCCGCATGCCGACCTGTTCGGAGAAACGGTCGAAGTCTGGGACACTGTCTACGGGGTCAATACCCGCGGCACATTCCTGATGACACGCGCCGCCGCCAAAGCCATGATCGACGCCGGCAAGGGCGGCCGCATCATCAACTTTTCCTCCGGTGTGGCCCACAAAGGCTCGGCGGGAGCGGCGGCCTATGCTTCCAGCCGCGCTGCCACCGAGAGTTTCAGCCGGGTGGCGGCGATCGAGCTTGCCCCCTACGGCATTCTCGTAACTACCGTATCGCCTGGATTGATCGATACCCAGCCGAAACCGTTGCCGCCCCGCATGGCCGAAGGATTGGCAATGCGTATCCCGAACCTGCCCCTGGCTCGTGCCGGCGATCCCGATGAAGTCGCCTCGGTGGTGCTGTTTCTCGCGTCGGACCTTTCCAGTTACATGACTGGCACCGTGGTCGAGGTCGATGGCGGCGCCGGCATTGGGTCTCGCTTCTCCGGACCGATCATCGACGACGATCCGCGCTACGACTGGGTCACCGGCCGGGAGAAAAGCTAGCGTTTTATCCGGATATCCTGGTTCGGTCGCCGGTCCTCAGGGCGGGGAATTAGGAGCTCTCTGAGGAAATCGATGCGATCAAATCGTCCAAAAGATCTTGCGCGCGAGCGCCGTCGGCGAAGGTCGGATCGCCCCGATGCGGGCGGCCGAGTATCTCATCGACCGCGTCGGCCACCAGAGCCCCGATCCAGGCGGCATACCAGGGTTGCGGGGACGGCGGTGGAAGCTCTTGCTGGATGAAAACCCCATCCGGTCCGGAAAACCAGAACGCTTCGTCGCCGGGATATTCGTCGCTCAGCTCGACCCGAACTGCCCCATGCGAGCCGTAGACACGAATCTCGATTCCCGGCGATCGGCCCGGGGTAGCCCACCCGGCGTGCCCAATGCCCTTGCCGCCGTTTTCGTAGTCAATGAGCCAGCCAGTCGAGTCATCCACCGTCACTGGACGTCGGCCGGAGCCATCGGCAAGTGGGCGCTCCGGGATGAGTGTCTGCCCAAACGCATGGGCTCGCCGTACCGGGCCACCCAGCCAGATGGCCAGATCGAGCGTATGAATCCCGTATTCCACGATCGCCCCGCCGCCAGTGCGCATCGCGTCCATTTTCCAGTGGAATGGTCGGGAGGGGTCGAGAAACTGCCCGTTCTGCTGGAGACCAATGAGCAGGTGCGGATCGCCGATCGTCCCCGCGCGAACCAGTCGATGCAACGCAATCATCGCCGGGGAATAGCGGAGCGTGAATCCGACCCGGTTGACGAGGCCGGCGTTTTCGACCAGATGGGTGAGTTCCCACGCTTCCCTCCCAGTCAACGCGAGCGGCTTCTCGCAGATGATGTGCGTTCTGTTTGCGACCGCGGCCCGGATTGGCACGATATGCTGATCGTCTGGAGTTACGATGCAAACCAGGTCGAGCGCTTCACGATCGAGCATGGTCGTAGCATCGTCATAGCGAGCGCAGTCATCTGACAGCATAGCTGCCATCGCTTCCAGAGCCGCTGCATCGGCGTCGCAGACCGCCACCACCTCCGTGTCGGGATGGTCGAGCAACGCCGGCAAATGCGCTTCCCGTGCCCATGATCCTGCACCAACTATGCCTGCGCGCAATGTCCTCTGGTCGCTCACTACGACATCCGCTTTCGATCGACGTGCCGCATTGCCTGTCCTCAGTGTGGAGCGCTTCTCTCCGCTCTTGTGCAACCTTCCAGATAGGGCGAATTTAAGGATCATCTGTTAAAACATATACTTAGATATCGATTGGCATTCACACCCAGCAAAAATTAGTCTCTCGCAAGAGAGGACAAACACTGAATTCCGCGTTGCAGAACTGAAGTGTCGTAGCCGGAGTGTATCTGGCGCTCGCATCAATGGCGGGTTTCATGATTGAAGAGAAAACGACCCTGATTCACCCGACTTCGTCAACGCCCCCAGGGCAGCGAATGGCAACCCGCCGAGCTGCAATGGCGTATGCCGGAGCGGCTGGAGTAGCGGCGCTGGCAGCCACCAGGATAGGTGGCGTTTCCGCCAGCGGCGTGCCCGGCACGTCTCGTGGGATCCAGCGCAATCAGGACGGCGGCACGCTGGTCTACGGTCTCGGCTTCGATGTCGACGGCACGCTCGACCCACAGGTGACCAACTTCGACTCGACCATTCGCGTCACGTTGAACGTCTGCGAGCCGCTGGTCTGGATGCCCTCCGCCACCGAGATCGTGCCGGGTCTCGCCGAGAGCTGGGAAACCAGTGAAGACGGCATGAGCACCACGTTCACGCTCAAGCAGGGCGTCACCTTCCACGATGGTACGCCGTTCAATGCGGATGCGGTCAAATTCACCTACGACCGGGTCGTGGCGCTGGACAAGTACAACGAGGAACAGCTTGCCGCAGGCGCGACGCCTGACGCAATTGCTCCGGCCGATCCCGAGCAGTTCATTACTCCGGGACAAGCCCATGATCAGATCGGACCCTATGTCGATTCCGAGGTCATCGACGATTACACGATCAAGATGAACCTCAAAACGCCGTTCGCCCCGTTCTTGACCGGCCTCAATGGCTACCTCGGCATTGTCTCCCCGACGGCCGTGGAATCGATGGGTCTTGCCGAATTCGCCCGCAAGCCGGTCGGCACCGGACCGTACAAGGTCGAGGAGTGGATCGAGGCCGATCACATCACCCTGACCAGGAATGAGGACTACAATTGGGGGTCCTCGTTCTTTGCGAATCAGGGGGCTGGCGCGTTCGATTCGATCGAGTTCCGCATGGTCGCCGACCGTGCCACCCGCACCCTGGCCCTCCTCTCCGATGAGATGCAGTACATCGACGATGTCGACCCGCTGCAGTTGGAAGATTTGCGCTCCAGCTCCGACGTGGTCGTGATCGAGCAGGGCCAGCCGGGTTCCGGCTGGATTGAGCTCTTCAACATGGACCGCGAAGGCAAACCGCATATGGACCCCCTGGTGCGCCAGGCAATGGCCTACGCGGTCGACAAGGACGCCTTCAACGAGGCGGTCTTCGCTGGCACCAATGCTCCGGCGGCCAGCCCGCTGATGAAGCCGACCTTCGCCTACGAGCCGAAGACGGAGGAGCTCTACACCTACGATGTCGACAAGGCCAATGCGATGCTGGACGAAGCTGGTTGGGTGCTCAATGGCGACATCCGTGAGAAGGACGGGCAGAAGCTCGAGCTCTACTGGCCGATTCAGGACCGGGAAAACGATAAGAACATGGCCACCTTCCTGCAAGGCGCCTGGCGTGAGATTGGGATCGATGTCGAGGTGGATGCGATGGAGCGCGCCGCGGCGCGTGAGAATCGCCTGGCTGGCAACTACGATATTTCGTTCCTCTGGTTCTCCTACGCCGATCCGGACATCTTGCGCAGCATCTTCCACACTGACAACATCGGTGGCTTTAATTTCTCCCGGTACTCGAATCCGGATGTCGACACGTGGCTGGACGAAGGCAGAACGAGCTCGGATGCCGATGCCCGCATCGAGGCTTATTCCAAGGTGCAGATGAAAGTCGTCGAGGATGCGATTACCATTCCGCTGGCCGATTCGATCACCTACAACGCCAAGCGCGCAAAC
>JBBQPB010000171.1:0-5198 GCA_038331435.1 Thermomicrobiales bacterium
TTCGTAGGTGCCGCGAATGTTGGCCTCGAGCAGGGTGTCGTTGACGGCATCGCTGCCGAAGAGCATGGCCGCGCCGAGGTGGACGACAGCATCGACGCCATCCAACGCGGTCGCGATCGCTGCCGGGTCACTGAGGTTTCCAATGATGCACTCGACATCGGCTGCCTTAGCGGGCTCGAGCCCGGGATCGTCCGGCAAAACGAGTCCGCGGACTTCGCGTCCCTCTGCAAGCAACGATGCGGCCAGGTTGCGCCCTACCCGTCCAGTAACTCCCGTGACCAGTACCGTCATTCGACCCTCTTCCCAAGTTGTCTGACCCATTTGCACGGCATCATGGCACAAGGTGGAGGGTGCCACGTTGCCCACTGAGCGAACAGAATCGGGGGTGAAAATCCGCTGAGCGGGAAGAGGGTAACAAAGATCGCCGTGACCGTGAGAAACTATCGGTAATAATCGCGATTTTGGCTGGAAATGGGAGTGTGCGTCATGGCCGAGCTGCAATTCGACACATCGCAGGTGATGGTCGATTTCAATCAGATGAAATCCTTTGCCGAGAATCCATTGATTCTCGAGCGGGGCAAGGGCATTCGCGTCTGGGATGCCTTCGGCAAGGAGTATATCGACGGGCTCTCCGGGGTCTTCACCGTCAACTACGGTCATGGGGTCGATGAGATCATCGATGTGGCTGCCGAGCAGGCGCGCAAGATCGCCTTTACCGCGCCGACCATGTCGACCAATCCCCCGGCGTTGCGGCTCGCGAATCTGCTCACTTCGATGCTGCCAGAGCAGTTCACCACGGTCAAGTTTGCCAGCGGCGGCTCCGAGGCGAACGAGTTCGCCATTAAGATGGCGCGGCAGTATCACGCCCAGACCGGTAGTCCACGTAAATACAAGATCATCTCCCGCTACAACTCCTATCATGGCAGCACCGGGTTCGCCGGGGCAGCGTCGGGGCAGCCTGACTGGAAGTCGAAGTACGAGCCCTATCCGGAAGGGTTCATCCATGTCTCGCCGAATTCGGTAGATGCGATCGAGGAAGCGATCATCGGTGAGAATCCAGACACCGTGGCCGCGGTGATCTGCGAGCCGATCATGCTCTCGGCTGGCGTACGCGTGCCCGATGCGGATTATTTCCCCAAGCTGCGTGAGATCTGTAACCGATACAACGTGCTGCTGATCCACGACGAGATCATTACCGGGTTCGGACGGACTGGAAAGCTGTGGGGCTCGGAAACGGTCGGCGCCTGGCCGGACATTCTCTCCTGCGGCAAGGGGATCAGCGGTGGCTATGCACCGCTGGCGGCGATCATCGTGACCGAACAGGTGGCCAGCGCCTTCTGGGGCGACGCGGCCGACGGGGTGCAGTTCTTCTCTGGGCACACGTTCGGCGGGAACCCGGTCGGCTGCGCAGTCGGTGAGGCGGCGGTGCGCTTCCTGCTGGACAACGATCTGGTGGCCAAGTCGAACGCGGTGGGCGATTACCTGGCGGCGCAACTGCTAGAGCTGAAGTCGCAGTTCTCGGTGGTCGAAGAAGTGCGCGGGCTTGGCATGATGCGGGGGTTGGTGTTCAATCAGCCGATCGGGCGGCCGATGTACGCTGCCTGCCGCAACAACGGTCTGCTGACGCGCCCCGCGTCGGAATGGATCGGCATCGCTCCGCCGCTGGTGACCACCACCGAGGAAGTGGACGAGATCGTGGATATCGTGGCGAAATCACTTGGCGAAGTTACAGCCTAGCCAGCGCGCAAAAGCACGTTCAGTGTCAGGTGTCCGAGACGTTATCCTGACACTGGACGTTGCATACGCGACGCCGTTCCAGTTGCTCGTGCCCGGCTGCTAGAGTTGCCGTATGGCCACCTGGAATCGGACGATCGCCAAATCGGGCTCGGTCGAGCTCGTCGTGAAAAAATCGCGCTTCATCTGCACTGTCGATCGCGCCGGTTCCGAAGAGGAGGCACGGGCGAAGCTGCAGGCATTGAAGAAGCAGTTTTGGGGCGCGAATCACAACTGCTCGGCGTGGATTCTGGGTGACCGCGGTGAGCTGCGACGCTCGAATGACGATGGCGAACCGGGTGGCACGGCGGGCGCGCCGATGCTGCATGTGCTCGACCAACGCGGGGTGACCGATACGATCGCGGTGGTAACCCGGTATTTCGGCGGAATCCTGCTCGGCGCGGGGGGATTGGTGCGGGCGTACGGGCAATCGGTTTCCAATGCGATAGACGCGGTTGGCATCGTTGAGCGGGTGCCCTTGACCGTGGTTGCGGTCGAAGCCGCGCATGATGAAGCGGGGCGGCTGGAAAACCTCTTGCGCAGCACGAGCTGGCGCGTTTCGACGATCGACTACGGTGCGCAGGTGACCTTCGAGCTGCCATTGGGCGACGCGGAGATCGTCCCCTTTCGTGCCTGGCTTTCGGAAACAACCAGCGGTCGGTGTGAAGCGATCGAGATTGGCACAGAACTGATAGAAGTTCCGATATGACGATACGCATTTTGCTGGTACGGGCGGTGAATGTCGGCGGCGCAAAACTGCCGATGGCGGAATTCCGCGAGCTGCTGATCGAGTTGGGTGGTGAGCACGTGCGGACGTACATCGCCTCGGGGAACGCGGTGCTCGATGTGCCTGGGGATCCGGCTGCCTTCGATCGAGCGGTCGAGCGGGCGCTGACGGACAAATACGGCTATGTGCGGGAGGTCATTTCCCGGTCGCCGGAGGAATTGGAAACTGCACTGAGGGTGCATCCGTTCGAGGTGATCGAACCGAAGTTCTCGTATGTGGCGCCGCTGACCGGCATTCCGACGAAGGAGGCAATCGAAGGCGCGCGCGAGGTGGGGACGGGGGACGATCGATGGGAGATCATCGGAGCAGACCTGCATATTCGCTACGGCAATGGCGCGGGGAAAGCCGATCTGGATATGAACAAGGTGCTAAAGCGGCTGGGGGTGCAGGGGACGGCGCGGAATCTGAACACGGTGCAGGCGTTGATCGAGATGGCGGCGAAGGACCCGGCCGAATAACGAGTTTGGGTCAGTCGATCAGGGCATCGAGCTCGCGCAGGAACTCGGCTGGAGTGCGGAGTTTGACGCCGAGGTAATTTACAACTCGACGGAATTCGGTGTCGCCTGTGACGAGGTAGTCGGCATTGGCGGAGACGGCTGCGGCGAGGATGAGATCGTCCTGCCAATGACTGGCGATTCCTTTGATATCTACGGCGGGTTCGATAAGTATGGCTTGCTTGCGCAGATCCCGTTTCAGGTCCAGGATTGATTCATGAGGCAATCGAGTCTGGAACCAGTCGGTTTCGAGCGCTCTCGTCAGCTCGCTCAGTAAATGAACTGAAACAATGAGTTCGAATTCCTTCTGCTGCCAACGGCGCCAGATTTGTGCAGGAGGGCGAACCGATCCTCGTATCTCTCCAGCCATGCCAGCCGCGAGGACATTTGTATCGAGCAGAACGCGCATCAGGAATGGCTTGCTGCGAGTCGCTCAGCATCCATTTCGGCCCGCACTTGTGCGACAGCTTCATTGATTCGCATCTCGAGCTCATCTTCCGACACGTCGAGAAACGCTTCTCCGATCCTGGCCATTCGGGCGAACGCGGCGTCGCGTTCCCGATCGAGCGATTCGAGGCGTTCAAGATCCTTGATCGAGACGATTGCAGCCACCGGAGTATTGCCCTTGTAGAGCCGGATGCGGGTTTCGCGACGGAAGACGCGGTCGAGGATGGAGCTCAACTGGGGGCGGGCTTCGGTAAACTTGAGGGATTCGGTTGGGATAAGGGAATTGCCCATAGTTGGGGATGCCTTTCTGTTGGGTTCTTGAAGTGTACAGATGTGTACATGTGGTTGCCATCTCATACACTGAGAGAACGTAACGCGATGAGGAGGGAGATCATCATGCCGGAGTCTGTGAATTTCACGTTTGTCGACAATGCCACCGAAATGGCTCAATTCAGGGAGGGCGGAGTCAAACCGGTTTCGGTACTGAAGTCGACCGGGGCGAATGTGGTGATTTTTGCGTTCGATAAGGGGACCGGGTTGCGAGAGCATATGGCCGATGGGCCTGTCTTGCTGCAGGCCATCGAAGGCGCACTCACCGTCCAGCTCGAGGGGAGGTCGATTCCACTGGGTCCGGGCGATTTGCTGCATATCGAGGCAGGCATTCCCCACAGCGTGGAGGCTACGGATCGGGCGAAGATGCAGCTGATCGTATTGATGATCGACAGCCCCGGTCCGTCGCAGATTCCAGAGCCGACGCAACGGTTGTTTTGAGAGAACGCCCCGTCCTACCAATGGGAGGGGGCTTTGTAGTCACCGGCGATTGATATCGCGAATGGTAATTTTCCCTGTTGACTGAACGGTGTACCGCCAAAAGCGACCAGGTTGCCGTCTATCAGGGTGGCGGCGTCCTCCGTTCCGCGGGTCGATTCGCGAGGGCCCCGCGACCCTTCGCTGTGACCAACCTGGTTCGTCGTGCGGTTCAATCGCCAGCGCAAGGTTCCTGGATCTCCCTCCATATCCAACTTGTCTGCCACTAAACCGAAAAGACTCCTGTGTTGGATACCAGCGCCGGTATCCAACACAGGAAGACACGGGAGGATCGGATGGCTAACGTTCGCACACGGCGACGATCACCTTTTAGGGGGAATTGAGCATGCAACCATTTCGGCGGAACGGGTGTTTCCCCAGGTAGCGGATGTGCGGAGATCTCGGAGGGCGACCTCCCTCTCTGGCGGAACCCGAGCTCGCTGAGCGATTGGCGGATGATCTCGATGGGAAGCTCGCAAGTCTCGTGCGGGAGGCACCGGGGCTGGTCTATCGGTTTGCTTATCGCTGGAGCGGGAGCGCGCAGGTTGCTGAGGAGATTGCACAGGACGCATTTGTCATGGTGTGATCCTGAAAGTATCGCACTACGCGTTTGACCGCCCTTAGTATTCGGACTCGTCGACGGCTGTGTTAACTCGAAGTGTTCGCGAGACCCGAGAGTGCGGCTGCAACACTCAGGTATTCATCTGCCCAGCTATCGGAAATTTGGGCGAGACGTCGCCACTGTCCTAAGAGCAGCCGAAGTCCGCTCGCCCCTTCGTACAACGCGTAGTGACAAAGTTCAGGAATATATGTTCCGCCGACCTTGGACGCGTCTTCCCGATTGCTCACGGTTTGGAGCAAAGTGTGAGGGGATGGGTGTGCCATTGTAT
>JBBQPB010000172.1:0-5184 GCA_038331435.1 Thermomicrobiales bacterium
CCAGTTTTCCGAGCTCGCGAGCCAGATACTCGATCGTCTCGCCGTCCGGATGCCGGAAATCAACACTGAACACGGCTTTGCCAGGGATCGTGTTGATCGTGTCTGGCTCGACCTTGATGCGGCCGACGGTTGCCACCGCCACATCGTCCCGGTCGAGCGCCAGTTTTTCAATCGATGAAATCATGATGGAGGCCGCCATCAGCGCATCCTTGCGTAACGGCATCGGAGACGGCCCGGCATGATCGGATTGCCCGATCACCACCACCTCGTTCCAGATGATCCCGACAATCCCACCGACCACCCCAACCGGTTTGCCAAGTGATTCCAGTACGGGACCTTGCTCGATATGCAGTTCCAGATACGCGCTGGCCGGAAGAGGGCGGTGTGCTTCTTCGCCTTGATACCCGATCCGCGCCAGCTCATCGCCAAAGGAGAGCCCGGAGCGGTCGCTGATGCCATAGGCATACTCGCGGGTGAAGGCCCCAGCCACCACTCCCGAGGCCAGCGTGGCCGGTTCGAAACGCACTCCTTCCTCATTGGTCCAATTGACGATGCCGACCGGAAGTCGCGTTTGCACATCGTGATCGTTGAGCGTGCGAATCACTTCCAGCGCGCCCATCACCCCGAGCGCGCCATCGTACCGGCCGCCCCGCACGACGGTATCGATATGTGAGCCCAGGTAGACCGGTGGCTCATCCTCAGCGCCGGGACGGATACCGGACATATTGCCGAGATCGTCGACCCGCAGCTCCAGTCCAGCTTCGGTCATCCACGTTGCGAGGAGGTCCCGTGCGGTCTTGTCCTCATCCGAGAGGGAGAGGCGGGTGACTCCACCCGCCGGCGTCGCGCCGATAGTGGCGAGCTGCTGGAGGGACGCATTCAGCCGGGTACCGTCGATCTGGATCACGTTTCGCTCGCTCCTGCCCATTCGGGCGATATCGCCAGTCAGATTCTCCCGATATTATCGAAGATCGACACGCATATTTCGCAACGCAGGAGCGAACGAGGGGGCAATGGTTCTCAAGGCGAGCGCGGCATCACGTAGGGACGATGATAAGCGCGACACCGCGCGGTTGGAAGCATTTAGCGACGGCGTGTTTGCCATCGCCATTACGCTGCTGATTCTCGAGATTCATGTTCCCGAGTTCGAGGAAGGACATTCGCTCTGGCGGCAGTTGTTCGATCTTTGGCCCAGCTATTTTGGCTATCTGGTCAGCTTTTCGACGATCGGCATCATGTGGGTTAATCACCACAACATCTTCAAGCTCATGCGCCGGGTCGATCACTGGCTCCTGACGATCAATTTGGCGCTCCTCTTGTGCGTAGCATTTATTCCGTTTCCCACGGCGGTGCTGGCCGAGCATATCGACCAGCCCGATGAACGCGCGGCGGTCGTGTTTTACGCCGGGGTCTTTCTTGTCACCGCCGTCGTGTTCAACGTGCTCTGGCGCTATCCCACCAGCCGTGCCCCCTGGTTACTCGAACCGGACGCGGACGAGCAGGCCATGGCAACGATCTCCCGGCGCTACGCGTTCGGGCCGCCCATCTACCTCGCAGCCACGATACTCGCGTGGTTTTCGCCGACCGTTGGGCTGGTAGCGCTCGCTTTGATTGCGGTGCTGTATTTCCTTCCCATCGATCGCGGCGTCTCGAAGCATGCGCCGGAGTGGGAGGAGTCGTAGTTAATCCCACGCCCAAAGATTCGTCGGCGTCGGAGTGATGATCTCGGCCGGACCGATGGCGTGCACAACGACCTCTTGCTCGATGGCCGCGCCAGCAACCTCGGGAATGAAGAGACCCGGTTCCACGCAGATCACCATGGTGGGTTGGAGTATGGTCGGGTCGCCAACCTTGAGATAGGGAAGCTCGACCGTTTCTAACCCGATGCCGTGGCCCATCATGCCAGCGAAGTAGTCGCCATATCGCCCACGCTGCATGACTTCGACGGCCGCGTCGGCGACCTTTGCAACCGCTACCCCGGGCCCGATCTGCGCCACTGCTGCATTCGTCGCTTCCAGCGTGGTTTCCAGCAGGCGGCGAGTTTCGACGTCTGGTTCGCCACACACCGTCGTGCGATTGACATCGAACCCATAGCCTTGATACGCCCCAATAGCGTCGAGTGCCACGATCTCACCCGGCTCGATCATGCGGTTCATCGCCTGCGGCCAGCGCGAGCCATAGGCCGACCACGGCCCGGAATGCACCCGGAAGTAGCGCACGAAATCGGCCCCGGCCCGCATCGCCGCGGCAATCGCCTCAGCGCAAACCTCGCGCTCGGTCACACCGCCTCTTCGGATCATGGCATTGGCGACCAGCAGTGCGGCATCCGCGCACAGCGCCGCCCGGCGCAACAGATCGAGCTCACCCGGACTCTTGAGCGCGCGCATCGAGGCCACGATAGTCGGCTCAGGATCGAGGGTTAACCCGGGGAGTTCCTGCAACAACTGCCGGTCGATCGCCGCGGGAAGAATGTCATCGCCCACCAGCCCGATGTTGCCGTCTTCGAGAAACGTCTCCTTGAGCAGATCGATCAGCGCAATGCCCAGATCGCCCGCCGCGCGGACATCGTCGACCACGACCAGGTCGGGCCGATGCTTGCGCGCATCGGTGAGTAGCACCGGTTCACCCACTATTGGCAAAAGCAGCATGGCGTGGCCCATGCCCCGATTTCCCTCAGAGAAGACCGTGGTCGGGAACGGGGGGAAGTGCCCGCTGAGATACGCCAGATCCCCCGGCCGGTCGTAGAACGAGCGCCCAACCACCAGCAGCGCGTCGTACCCCGCGGCGGCTGCTTTCGCGCGCGCGACGTGCTGACGGCCGCGAATCTCTTGAGCCGAAATTGGATCGGCCTCTTCCAGCGCCGATCGCTCGGGAATGTCGTCGAAGCGCTTCGGTGTTCTCATCCCTACCTCTGACTCCTGGCAACGATGCGTCGCGCACAGGGGATGAAGCCAAGTGTTTCAACCCTGGGAAGTCGTGGCATTCCGAGCGTTGTCAGATCATCCATAGTTCTCGACGAACGCCGGGAACTCTGCGCACCCCTGAGTCCCAATCGTGATGGCCGCGTCGGCCGCATCCGTAATAGCGGAAATGGTGCTGCCATTGGCGGCGCTGGCCGCCAGGATGCCGCCCTGCGCGTACGCGCCGCGAATGACGTCGCCCACGGCTCGGTCGAACACAATCTGGTTCTGGAACCAGGCGGAGACATACTCCGGCGCCGGTGCCGCTTCCAGGATGCGCGCCACGGCTTCGTAGTAATCGGCCAGGCTCAGGAACTGCAACTGGGTCCATTCGATCGAAGGGTCGACGTCCCAATCAGTACCGAACTCGGCCAGCGGTTCGAGGGCGGCGGGAACCTGCACCAGCGCCTGCAAGTTGGCGCGGTCGATCGTGGTGCCCAGATCGTCCAACCCCGCACAGGTCGACCAGGCGGCAAAGCCGGGCACCGGTGCGTCGAGCTCGCCATCGACCATGTCGACGGTTGTGGCGAAGACATCGAAATCGGCACAGGCTGCGGTGGCGTCCAGGCGTGCTTGCGCGATCTCCTGATCGGAACGGAGCGATTGGTCGAAGTAATCGACCAGCACGGTGAAGATACCGTTGAGCGCGCCATCGGCAAAGAGCGCCTGGGACAGATCGAGCAACTCCGCATTGGCCCGTTGCCAGTCGGCGGCGAAGGCCGGCGGGTCGATGGTATCGAGGTTCTTGAGATAGGTTTCGATCGTCTCGACGATCGAGTTCAGTTGCTGCGGTGTGGCGCTGGCGATAGCGCGCAGATCGGTGGTATCGAGCACGGTTGCGAGCTCGTCCGTGTAACGTTGCTCTTCCGCCAGATACTGTTGCGACCAGTCGGTCAGGCCCGCGCAGGGATCGGTCTGCGCAAGCGCGGGTCGTGGCGAAACGCCACCGGAGGTAAGAGCCAGCCCGGAGAGCATGGCCACCAGGGCGATGGCAGCCAAAAGCAATCGTCTTAACATCGCGACGTTTCCTCTCTCACGCGAATAACTTATGTACTGCTATCGATTTTCCCAGATCGAAGCTGATAGAGCGATAGTCGATCAGTTCGATTCGTCTCCATTTGCCCAGGCAGCAAAATCACCGCAGACCGCAGTGGCCGCGGTCACTGCCGCGTCACTGCGCGATGAGAGATCGCCCATTACGGATGATGCCTGCATCGAGGCAAACATCAACCCCTGGGTGGCGATATTCCCCGAGAACTCTCCGAGGGCGCGGAAGATCTCGATCTGTACCGCGTGCCATTCCGCCGCATACGAAGGCGGCACAATCGCTTCGATTCCGTCCGCCAGCGCTAGATAGAACCCGCTCATAGCGGTCGCCTCCTCAGGCGTCATGTCTTCAAAGATGTTTTGTGTTTCCGGATTGCTTTGCGCCTCCAACAGGAAGGCGAGCGCCTCCGGGTTCGCAACCGCGGCGGTGGTGTAGACATCGTCGAACGCCGTCTGGTACTCCGTGAATCCCGCGCAACCAGTCGCATCCGCGCCGGTTGTGCCTGCGGCCTCGGTGCCGGTCGTCGCGGCGGTCGAACCGCCGGGACGTCCCTGCGCGTCGCCCGTGGTTGCTGCCTGAGTCGGGACGGCTGTTGGTTGCGGAGCCTGCGTGGCGACCACCGGCGTTTGCGTCGTTGCAGTGACGGCCGGGCCTACCGAGGTCGATGTCCCGACCCCACCCTGGATCGTGACACTCAGCAGGACAGCCGGATCGACCGGTTTCGACTGCTCGCCATCGAGCTGTGCCTGCACCGCGCCCTGGGAGATAGCCTGCACGACGTCCAGACCGCCGACGACCTGTCCGAATACCGGATAGTCCGCCGGGATCTGATCGGTGAGATCGGCCGCGGCGATGAAGAACTGCGACCCATTCTGGTTCGGCATGGCATTGGCCATCGCCACCGATCCGTTGGGATACGGTCCAAGGGTGGGATCGGACGGAACGGAGTAGCCCGGGTTACCTTGCCCGGTGCCGCTCGGATCGCCACCCTGGACCAGGTACCCGGAAAAGATGCGATGGAAGTCGGTTCCGGTATAATACCCGGCCAGCGCGAGACAGATGAAGTTATTCGTCGCGATCGGCGCTTTGGCGGCGTCGAGCTGGATGAGGATGTTCCCCATCGTGGTGACCAGCGACGCCTGATACGACTGCGCAGGATCGATGATCGTCGCCGGT
>JBBQPB010000173.1:0-5181 GCA_038331435.1 Thermomicrobiales bacterium
CATGGTCGGGCTCACGCCGCGCGTCGAGGGACGCGTCGAAGTGGGCGGCCGCAAGGTGACTGCGGGTACGCCTCCGGCCAATGTCGGCTATGTTCCCCAGGTCGGGATCATCGATTGGTCATTTCCGGTGACGGTCGAGAATGTGGTCGTGATGGGTAAGCAGCGCAAGATGGGCTGGCTTCCCTGGCCGTCGAAACAGGACAAACGCGACGTTGCCAATATTCTCGAGCGGCTCGGTATCGGAAGTCTGGCAAATCGCCATATCCGCGATCTGTCCGGCGGGCAGCAGCAACGCACCTTTCTGGCGAGGGCGCTGATTTCCAATCCAGACATTCTGATCCTCGATGAACCGACCGCCAGTGTCGACATCCGCACACGCGACGAAATTCTGCATTTGCTAGCCCATATCAACGACACCGGCATTACCATCGTCATCACTACGCACGAGCTCAACAGTCTTGCTGCGCATCTCCCCTGGGTCGTTTGCGTCAATCGAGGAATCGTCGCGCAGGGCCCGCCGGAGCAGGTCTTTACCTCTACCACTATGAGCCGCACATTCGAAGCGGAGATGCGGGTGATTCGCGATACCGAAACCGGCAATCTGCTGGTGACAGAAGCCGGCTCTCATCCCCCATTTTCACAACGGGAAAAGGCCGTCGCATGAGCTTCTTCACCGATCCACTCGACTATGAGTTCTTCCGTCAGGCGCTGATTGTCGCCACCCTGGTCGGCGCGCTTTGTGGAGCCATGGGCGTTTTCATCGTGCTGCGCCGCATGAGCTACATCGGGCATGGGCTTTCTCACGCAGCCTTTGGTGGGGCAGTGGTCGCCTACCTCATCAACATCAGCTTTTTCATCGGCGCAGGCCTTTGGAGCTTCATGGCGGCCCTGCTGATCAATGCTGCCGCCCGGAAACGCAACATCGGCGCCGATGCCGCCATCGGGATCATTACCACGGCATCATTCGCGCTCGGCGTTGCCCTTATCAGCAAGAAGCGCACCTTCACCCGTAACTTGGATGCCGCTCTCTTCGGCAACATTCTGGGCGTCTCACGGCAAGACATCTTGATCATTGCCGGGGTGTCGTTGGCGGTGGGATTCGCGATGTTTCTCTTCTACAAGCAGCTTCTCTTTACCACGTTCGATGAGGAAATCGCAGCCGTCTCTGGTGTGCCAACCCGCTGGGTGGAAACCGGGTTTGCGCTGGCGCTGGCAGCCACCATCGTCGCCTCGATGAACATCGTCGGCGTCACGCTGATCGCCGCGGCCATCGTCATTCCACCGACCACCGCCCGCCTCATTACGCAGAACTTTGGCACGCTGCTCATTCTCTCCACAGCGATCGGGGCAGCTACCGGCTTTTTCGGTATGTTCCTCAGCTTCCAGTACGACATCGCCTCTGGCGCGGCTATCGTGCTGTTCGGCACCGGAATCTTCATGGTGGTGTACGCGGGCATGGGGATCTGGCATCGGTTGCAACCGGTCGAACAGATGCCGGATCGGCCACCAACCTTTGCGCCCGCCAAAGTGGCCGAAACAGCGGCTCCCCGCTTCGCCATGATCGATGACCGAAATGCTAACTCCCCGGTAACGACACAGGGCCGCGCCGATTAGGCGCGACCCCGATTTCCGTCATCCCGAGCGAAGCCGGGGATCTCTTGTTTTCCTGCGGCTCACGTGGGAGACCACAACCTGCTGGTTTGCAGAGACAGGTTATGACTACTTCGAGAGGAGCGCTGCGGTTTCGGCAAGCCGGCTAGCATAGCCCCACTCATTGTCATACCAGGCGGCCACGCTCAGGAAGCGATCGCCCATCACCTGCGTGATCGGTAAATCGATGATAGATGAGTGGCTGTCACCGACGATGCGGGACGAGGCCCATTCGTCTTCGAGGACATCCATCACGCCCTTGAGCGGCGCCTTCCCGGCGGCTTCCCGGAACGCAACGTTCGCGGCTTCGACCGTCACCGGCTTTTCAGTAATCAAATTGAGCTCGGCAATGCTGCCCGTGCGCACCGGCACGCGGTACGCCTTGCCCGTGATTTGCAGATCGGGCCAAATGAACTGCAATGCGCGCGCCGCACCAGACGACGATGGAATGATGTTCTCGGCTGCGGCCCAGGAATCGCGCCGATCTTTCATTGGCTGATCGGTCAGCGACTGGGTCGCGGTGTACGCGTGGATGGTCGAGAAGAGCCCTTCCTTGATGCCGAAATTGTCCAACACGACCTTCACCACCGGCGCCAGCGCATTCGTCGTGCAGCTTGCCATGGAAACGATGTGATGTTTGGCCGGGTCGTACTCGTCCTGGTTGATGCCGGCCAGCAGGAAGACATCGGCATCGTCCCGGCTCTTGCTGGGCGCGCTGACCAATACGCGTTTGGCGCCCCGGTCGAGATGCGCCTGTGCGCCTGCGCGCGTTGTGGCGCGACCGGTGCAATCGATCACCAGATCGACGCCAAGCGCCGCCCAGTCCGGCAGCTCGTTGGACGAATCGATGTACGCGATGGAGCGATCGCCCACCTTGAGCGTCATCCCTTCCGCGACGACCGGTTCCGGGAAAACGCCGTAGTTGCTATCCACCTTAAACAGGGCTGCCAGGGTCGGCAGATCCTTGATATCCGAGAGAGAAACCGGGGTGAACAGATTGTTTTGCAGTGCAATGCGTAGTGTCGAGCGGCCAATCCGCCCGAAACCGTGAATACCGATGCCAGCCATGTGCGGGCCATTCCTTCCTGTTAATCGAGAACGGGATCGAACACTTCGATCGCGTCTTTTCCTCCATAGACCGTCCACCAGGGCTTGGCTCCCACGGCCACCGCGTTGTTGACCGCCTGAATGTTTTCCACGCCTTGCGTGGAGAGCCAGGACTCGAGCGCGTCGAGCCCGTCCTTGCCGAAGATGGGGACACCTTCCTGCCAGGTCGCTCGGCCGCAGAGCACACCGGAGTAGTCAGCGCCCGATTCCGCGGCGAGTAGCAAGGTCTCGACGAACTGCTCGTTGCTTACCCCCGCGCTGAGGTAGATGAATGGCTTGGTAGCGGTGTCGGCCGCCACCTTGAAGAGCCGCAGCGCTTCCTCGCGGGTGTACGCCTCTTCCCCGGTGAATGACTGTGTGCCGGAGACGAACTTCATATCGATCGGTACCTCGACCTTGAGGACATCGACCCGGTATTGGTCTTTCGAGAACTCTTCCATCGAGCGGGTGACCGCTTCCGGCTTCGCTTTCGCCCAGTCGAGTCCTGACACATCGTCGCGGTAGGTGATTGGCTCGAGAAAGAAGGGCACATCGACAGCGGCGCACTCGGCCCCGATCCGCTCGATGAACGCATGTTTGACCGTGTTGACCGCATCGTCATCCGCAGGATCGTAGTAGAGCAGAATCTTGATCGCGTTGGCACCGGCCTCGACCAGCCGCCGCACGCTCCACTCATCCAGCAGGTCCGGCAGGCGGCCCTTGACGGTGGCGTCGTAACCAGTCTTCTCGTAGGCCAGCAGCACGCCGCAATCCGGTGCCTTGGCCTGCAATGCGAGCAAGCCGAACTCGGGATCGATCAGGATCGCGCTGGCGTGCGGGGTCAGGATCGCGACGACGGCTTTCTTGAAGGTCGCCAGATCTTCGGCGGTCGCCTTGCCATCCTCGCGGGCCTTGCCAATCGACTTTTGCAGTGATCCCCGCTGATCCATTGCTGCTGCGGAGATGACACCGTTGTCGCCTGCACAGGCGTTGATTCCGTCGAACTTTCCTTGCGCAATTCTGACTGCGGCCACCGTTGCTCCTTTGCTTGCTCGCTAACTGGTGCGAGACCGACCGTGCATCCGCATCGGGCTGACCTTCCAGATCGTGTCCGCATAGTCCCGAATGCTGCGATCCGATGAGAAGTAGCCCGAGCGGGCCGTATTCATGATCGACATTCGCGTCCAAGCAGTCGGATCCCGGTAAGCATCCTCCGCTTTTTGCTGACTTTCCACGTACGACGCGAAATCGGCCAGCACCATGAACTCATCATACCCAATGAGATGATCGACGATCGGTTGCAATACGCCGGGTTCATTGGGCGTGAAGACATTGTTGGCGATCATATCGATGGCCCGCTTCAGCTCCGGGCTCGATTCGTAGATGGCACGTGGGTTATAACCCGACGAGCGCAGCTCACGCACCTCCTCCTCGGTCATCCCAAAGGTGAAGAAGTTCTCCGGCCCAACCAGCTCGCGAATGTCGATGTTCGCGCCATCGAGCGTGCCGACCGTCAACGCGCCGTTCATCGCGAATTTCATGTTGCCGGTGCCCGAGGCTTCCATTCCGGCGAGCGACACTTGCTCGGAAACATCGGCCGCCGCGTAGATCTTCTGCGCCAGGGTGACATTGAAGTTCGGCGGGTAGACTACTGTCAATCGGTCGCGGGTCGAGAGATCGCGGTTGACGACTTCGCCGATCGCATTGATGAGCTTGATGACCAGCTTGGCCATCTCGTATCCGGGAGCGGCCTTTCCCCCGAAGATCACCACCCGCGGCATCAGCGCGTTTTTGGGACCTTCCTTGATCTTGTTGTACAGCACGATCGCGTGCAGCGCCTTGAGGAGCTGGCGCTTGTAAAGATGGATCCGCTTGACCAGTACGTCGAACATCGCCGAGGTGGAGACGCCTACGCCAGTCATGCGATGGAGCGTGACAGAAAGATCCGCCTTGTTCGCTATTTTGACTTTGTGCCAGTCCGCCTGGAATTGCTGATCGTTGGCGATCTGTTCGAGCTCGGCCAGCCGGGACATGTCCGCCAGCCAGTCCTTGCCGATTTTTGAGCTGATCAGCTCCACCAGACGCGGATTTGCCAGCCCCATGAAACGGCGCGGAGTCACGCCGTTCGTAACGTTGCCGAACTTCTTCGGCCACATTTCCGAGAAATCCTTGAGCGTGCGCTCTTTGAGCAGCCGCGATTGCAACGGCGCAACGCCATTTACCGAGTAGCTGCCGACCGTGGCCAGGTGGGCCATACGCACGTGCGGTTGTCCGCCGTCGCCGATGATGCTCATGCGCGACACGCGCGCTTCGTCGCCCGGCCAGACTTTCCGCACGTCTTCAACGAAGCGCCGGTTGATCTCGTAGATGATCTCCATGTGCCGGGGCAACAACCGCCCAAGAATATCGACTGGCCACGTCTCGAGTGCTTCCGGCAGCAGCGTG